>NZ_JAJOHP010000027.1:0-67397 GCF_021109375.1 Arthrobacter sp. AK01 | reverse complement strand
GTGCTGGGGGCGGGACGGGTCAGGGTAGGGGTTGCCATGGTTATGCGCTCCTGCGGCGGGTGATGACGAACTGCATGACAGAAACAACCACGATCAGTCCGAAGAAGATGTAGGAGATGGCTGCGGAGTAGCCCAGCCGGTAGCCGGTGAACCCGGTTTCAAAGATGTACTGCACCACGGGGCGGGTGGATCCTGCCGGCCCGCCTGCGGTCATTTGGTACACCTGATCGAAAATCTTCAGTGACGCCAGGATCTGGAGGAGCACAATCATCACGGTGGTGGGGGTGAGCTGCGGCAGCGTAATGGAGAAGAACTGGCGCCAGGCTCCGGCGCCGTCCAGCGATGCCGCTTCATAGTGCTGGGCCGGGATGTTTTGCATGGCGGCCAGGTAGAGCAGGAAGTTGAAGCCCACAGTCCACCAAAGTGTGGCGATCACAATGGCCCACATGGCCACGTTCGGATCGTTCAGCCAGGCAACCCTGGGGAGACCGATTCCCGTCAGGAACTCGTTGATCAGGCCAAGCTGCGGGTTGTACATCCAGGTGAAGAACAGTGAAACCACCGTGGAGGCCAGCAGGTACGGTGCAAAGTAGGAGAGCCGCCACAGCCACTGGGCAGGAAGCCCCACGTTGAGCAATGCGGCCATGACCAGGGCCACGAGGACCAGGGGTACGGTGCTGATCACCGTGAAGTAGAGGGTGTTGCCCAGGGACCGCCACATATCTGCGTCGGCCAATGCCTCGGCGTAGTTGGCGAAACCGATCAGGCTGTCATTGGCCCCGGTCAGGGACTTGCCCGTGAGGCTCATGTAGAAGCCGTAGAGGATGGGCCAGACGAGGAAAACGAGGAAGAACACCAGGAACGGGGTGGCGAACGCCCATCCGCTCACGTTGCTGCGGGATCGGCTCCCGGGTTTGCGCAGGGTCTCCGGCCTCGGCCGGGACAGCGTAGAGGTACTCATGAAAGGACTCCTTTGTCGCTCGGTGCGTGGGCCGGTCAGACCGGGTTGGGACGGGAGAGGAGGGTGTTGGTGCGTTGTTCGAAGGCATCCCATCCTGCCGATGCCTTGTCCCTTCCCAGGAGCACGTTCTGGACGTTCTCGGCGAAGTAGGTCTGCCAGTCCGAGCCGGAGCCGCTGAACCAGGCTTCGGGATCGTAGGCAATGATGTCCGCCGCGTTGGCGTAGTGAATCTGCGGGGTGAGTTCGCGGTACGCCTGCGACTGGACCACAGGCTGGTACCCGGGAATGTGTCCGGCTTCTGCCCAGGACAGCGATCCCTTCAGGACGTCGGTGACAAACTTGTAGACATCCCTGCGCTTGTCCTCGTTGACGTTGAGTTGGCGCGGCAGGACGAACGAGTGCGAGTCGGCGTAGGAGGCCGGCGTCCCGTACAGCGTGGGAATGGTGGCGGCGTCAACGGGGATGCCGGCTTTCTTCATGGTGGGAAGTTCCCAGACACCGCTGAACAACATTCCCGAGCCGCCGCGGGCGAACTCGGCGATGCCGGTGCTGATGTCTCCGGCCTGGGCTGCGATGGTGTCGTCAAACAGTGAAGCCATGAATTCCAGCGACTCAATGGCCGCGTCCCGGTCCACCTTCATAGGCTGGCCCGGCGTCAGTTCCATGTCCACGCCATGCTGCTTGTAGAGGGTGTAGAACAGGCGCCACATCTGCGACCCACTGCCCAGGTAGCCGAAGGACAGGCCGTGGGCCTTGGTCACTTTCTGCATTTCCAAGGCCATGGCTTTGAACTCGTCCGGAGAGCTCACCTCCTGAAGCTGCCCGTTGCTGCCCAGGACGCCCGCTTTGCCTGCAACATCTGTGTTGTAGAACATCACGAACGGGTGTGAGTCCAAGGCGATGGAGAAGACCTTGCCGCCATGCTGGCTCTTCTCCCAGATTCTGGGAGCGAAGTCGGATGCCGTCACCCCGTTCTCGGCAAGAAGGTCCAGGTCCCACGGATCGATGAGTCCGCCCGGCGCATAACCGGGCACCCGGCTGGCGTGCATGATGGCCACCTCCGGTGGGCGGCCTCCTGCCGATGCCATGGCCAATTTGGTGTAATACGGAGGCCCCCAGGCAAGCACCGTGGGGTGCACCTTGAAACCGGGATTGGCCTGGTTGGCCGCGTTGATCATGGCCTGCATTTTGATGCCGTCACCGCCGGAGAGGAGGTGCCAGAACCCAATGTCCTGGACGGCCGCAGCCTGGGCGGCCCCTCCACAACCGCTGAGGCCGGTTGCCAGGAGCCCCCCGCCAAGAAGGGCGGAACCTGTCAATAACTGTCTCCGGGACAACTGTTTCCCGGTCAAAGATTCAAACTGCTTCACCCGTCACTCCTTTGGATGGGTCCGCTGAAAGGTCACTGCTGTGTTGCTCAAGATCCGGCTCCGGCGCGTCCCCACACTCGGTAATAGGTGGCCCGGGGGTGACGCAGGTCTCACATTACATCGATGTAATAGACTGGGCAAGAGAAAATTGTTAGCGCACACAATTTGGTGACCGGCTCTCGTTTCAGGCCTTGCTGCTGTCCCGCTCCACAATGCTGTACTCGATTTCAACGAGGCGCTGGCCCTGGCCCCGGTCGCCCATGCGCTCCGTGAGGAGACGCAGGGCTTCGCTGGCAATGGTTCGCTTGTCAAAGGAGACGGTCGTCAGGGAAGGGACGGCGTAGCGGCCATCGGCAATATCATCGAAACCCGCCACCGCGATTTCCTCAGGGATCCGCAAACCCCTCTTCCAGAGCACGCTCAGGGCACCAATCGCCATGGAGTCGGTGAAACAGAAGAGAGCCTCTGGGACAGGATGCGTCTCCAGATAAGCCTCCAGGGCTTTGGCGGCGGTTTCGGGCGTCCACTTTTCGCAAGGAATCAGCAGCGACTCATCCCGCGGAATACTCAGGATGTCCAAAGCGGCTTCATACCCTTGGGTACGCTGGATGGCCGCCGCAGATCCTCGCCCCTGGGTTGTTCCAAGGACCGCAATGCGCCGACGCCCGGGCTTGGCCAGCGCCAGCGTCATGTCCCGGGCCGCCGTCAGGCTGTTCACAAAGACCCGATCGGCCAGCTGCTGCGTCACCTCGCCCAAAAGAACCACAGGAGGCAGGGCCACTCCAACCTTGACCGCACTCTCATCCAACACCACGGGATTGAGGATCAATCCGTCGATCAGGTTGGAGCGGGCCCGGGTCATCAGTTCCTGCTCGCGGCGCGGGTCCGAGCCCGTTTCCTCAATCTGGACAATCCAGCCCTGCTCATGGGCCACCTCCACAATATGGTGGGCCACCTCCGCCGAGTACGGTGTTGCCAGGTCCGGCAAAGCGAGGGCAATAACCCCGGAGCGGCCATTCCGCAGTCCGCGCGCAGAAAGATTGGGTACGTAATCCAGTTCCGCCATGGCCTGTTCAACCCGGAGCCGGGTAGGAGCGCTGACAGGGACCACACCGTTCATCACGTTCGAGACCGTTTTGGGCGAAACCCCTGCACGGCGCGCCACGTCCTTGACCGTTGCGCGCAATACGCCCCCTAGCTACAGTGTTGACCGGCGCAGCGACTGACCGGTTTTCCTTGATGCTACGCGAGTTTTTCTCCCTGGATGCAGCGCCCTGGCGCCAGTTACGGCCAACGCGAGGGCGTTCGGTGCCGTCCCGGGCCCGCGGGCAGGCTGCTCTTGGCTAGCCTTCAAAGGCCGCACGGAAAGCCGCCAGCGCGGCATCACCTGATTGCAGGTCCTCTCCCCCGTCGGCCTTCGCCTCGAGGCCTATGACCCCCGCGTATCCGGCCTTCTGAAGAGCATCTGCGACGCCGCGGTAGTTGACTTCCCCGGTGCCGGGTTCGCAACGGCCGGGGACGTCAGCCACCTGTATTTCTCCGATCCAGGGCAACGCGGCCCGGACAAGTTCGATCAGGTTTCCCTCGCCGATTTGGGCGTGATACAGGTCCAGCATCATCCTGACATTGGGGTGGTTAACTGCGGAGACCAGCGCCAAAGTGTCCTTGGCCCGCGCCAATGGGATTCCAGGGTGGTCCAGGATGGTGTTCAGGTTCTCAAGCGCGAAGGTCACTCCGTGCTTCTCGCCCAGCGCCCCCAGGCGTTCGAGGGTGCTTCGACCGGTCAGCCACATCTCACCGGTAGACCGGTGAACCGGTCGGACAGCCCTGCCTCCCTCCCCGAGCTCCGCAGGGTGGACCACCATCCGCTCGACGCCAAGTTCAAGCGCCACGGGAATCAACTTCTCCGCGGACGCCAGCACGTCCTCGGCACCGCCGGGATCAGTAAGGCTGCCGCCAAAATAGCCGCTCATCGACGAGAACCGGGCACCTGTTGCTGCCAGGGCCGCGACATCCCGGCCGCGGGTGTCCCACAGCTCCACCTCGAACCCTTGCCCGTGGATCCTCTTCACCCGCTCCGTCAAGGGCAGTTCGCCGTAGAGCATTTCAGCGCATACGGCCAGGCGGAAGCTCATGCGTTGTCCCCCACAGTGAGCAGCGCGGGTTCCGCCGGACGCAGTGCGGCAATCGATGCCACATCAACAGACAGCCCGGTGTGGGCCGAACGGGTGGCAGCCAGGGCAACGGCCAGCGCATTCCGCGCGTCGGTTCCGCCAGCACCTTGGGCCGCGGGAGCCTGGGTCCCATCGCGGTCAGCCCTCACCGCATCCACAAAGTGGGCGAGTTCAGCCGTGTAGGCATCGTGAAAGAGGTCCACGTTCAGGCGGACGGTGGCCGCATTGATGCCGGCAGCAGTGTAGCTCGTGGCCGAGTTGGCCTGCGGGCCTCCCGCCGTCACCATCCCCGCAGTGCCAAATACCTCTCCGCGCACGTCATAGCCGTACAGGGCATTGAAGTTGGCCTCGGCCACGGCAATGGCCCCGTTGCTGTAGGTCACGGTGACCACAGCGGTATCCAACAGCCCGCCCTCTTTTGCCTCGGGAGCTACCAGCGCGTCAGCCACTGCATGGACGCGAACAGGGACAGCGCCGGGGTTCAGCCAGTTCAAGGTATCAAAGTCGTGGATGAGGGTCTCAAGGAAAATGGTGCCCGGTGCAATCCGCTCCGGATTGGCAATCCCGTCCTTGTGTCCCGGGTCGCGGGTCAAGGACCGCAACAATTGCGGGGTTCCCACAGCGCCGTCATCAATGAGTCGGCGGGCGGCAGCAAAGTCTTCTGCGTAGCGGCGGTTGAAACCGAAGTGGACCGTCACACCCGCGGCCTCCGCTGCTTCCAGCGCCTCATCAAGTTCTTCCACAGTACGGCCGCCTGGCTTTTCGCAGAAGGCATGCTTGCCAGCACGTGCCGCCGCCGCTATCAGCCCGGAATGATAGCGGGCCGGCGCGGAGATCAGGACAGCATCCACTTCCGGATCAGCCAGCACATCCTCCGGGTCAGTGCTGATCTTGCGGACACCCAGCCGGTCAGCCAGCGCCTGGACCGCGGGAAGGGCCGGGTCAGCGATTGCCTCGAGTCGGGCATTGGGGATGCGCCGGGCAATGGATTCGGCGTGAAAACTTCCAATCCACCCCGCTCCGATCAGACCAAGACGAACGGGCCGGTCTTCACTGACCGGATGCTGAAGGTAAACCATGAGAGCTCCTGATGCGTATCTTCTAGATCGTTCTAGTCGAACCATACTGACACGGGATTCACGCCTCGTCTAGATCGTTCTATACACTGGTTGCAACTGGAGGAAATATGTCAGAACTGCAGCGCCGCCCCACCCTGATGGACGTAGCCGAGGCGGCCGGCGTCTCGCGCGCCTTGGTTTCCATCGTGATGCGGGGCGCCCCCGGCGCGGCGGAAGCTACCCGACAAAGAGTCCTGCAGGCGGCCAGCGATCTCGGTTACCGGGCAGACTCCCGCGCGAGGCTGCTGCGGAGCAGCAGAACCAAACTCCTGGGCCTCGCCTTCTCCAGCTCACAGCCGTTTCACGCGGAGATTGTCGATGCCGCGTACGCGGAGGCGTCCGCCAAGGGCTATGAGATAACGCTGAGCGCAGTGGCCGGAGGCCGACCTGAGGCCCGCGCCATCGAGACCTTGCTGGACGTCGGCGCCGAGGCGTTGATCATCATCGCTCCCACCCTCAGCGTGGATGACCTGGCATTGCACGCCCGCCAGGTGCCGGTGGTGAGCCTCCTGCGCGATGACGTGGGCGATCTTGTGGATTCGGTCAGCAGTGACGATCATGCCGGCATCGCACTGGCCGTTGACCATCTGGTTAGCCTGGGTCATCGCCGGATCGTCCACGTGGACGGCGGCACTGCAGTCTCGTCGGACAAACGCCGGGAGGCGTACCGCACGGAAATGATCCGGCATCGCCTGCAACCCGTGGTTGTTTCGGGCGGCCCAGGAGAGGAGGACGGCATGGGGGCAGGGCAGATCCTTCAGGCCGATCTGCCAACGGCTGTTATCGCCTTCAACGACAGGTCGGCCCTGGGAATCATGGAAAGCTTCAGGGCCGCGGGAATCAGCATTCCCGCCGATGTTTCAGTACTCGGCTACGACGACAGCAACTTCGCCAAGCTGAGTTATGTCCAGTTATCCTCTGTCAGCCAGGACGCTCCGCTCCTTGCCGCCGCCGCCGTTGGCCGTGCCGTGGACCGGATCGAAGGGGCAAAGCCACCGGGCAGCGTGGTCCGGACACCACACCTGGTCACCCGCAAAACCACAGCCCGGGCCCCTGAAGGAAACAGCGACACCTGACAAAACCCGCAGCTCTTAGTGACAGATCACTGTAAAGTGTCTATATGCCAAGGATCACGGCCGCCACGAATGCTGCCCAACGTGCCGAGACCCAACGTCGGATTCTGACCGCCTTTGGAGAGCTCCTCTTCACCCATGGCCTTCCCGGCCTCACCATGACCGACGTCGCGCGCCACGCAGGCGTCGGCCGCACCGCCGTCTACAACTACTACGCGGACATGGAGCAACTGCTCATCGCGTACGCCTTGGATGAGACGGAACGCTTCATCGTGGACCTCCGCGATTCGCTGGCCGCACTCGAGAATCCGGTGGATAGGCTGGCCCTCTATGTCCGCGCGCAGGTGGAAGATCTGAGCCGCCGCCACTTGCCTCCCGGGCCGGCCATGGCCGCGGTCCTCTCCCCCGGTTCCTTCGCGAAGCTCGCGGACCACGTGGGAGACCTCAACGTCCTGCTGCAGGACATCCTGCAGGACGGTGTCCACCAGGGCTACCTCCCCGACGTCGACGTCGCCCAACTGGCCCGGCTCATTCTCGGAACGCTGTCTGCCAGCGCCGCACGACGCAACCGAACGCCCGACGGCGAGACTCCCCCGCCAGCCCCGGCCACCGACGTCGAGGCCCACACATCTCAAACTGTGCGCTTCATCCAGCTGGGTGCGGGTGCCCGCTTCGACGAAAAGGGCAGGCCCCTCCGGTTGGATTCACCGTCCCACAACGCCTTGGCCAGCTAGGCTACTGCCCCGCCGGAAGCGTGGGGACGACCGGCCACTTGGAGTTGTCTGCAATCCGGAGGTCTTCACGCGGGCAGAGCAGCTTCCCCGGAGTCTGGTCCACCAGTTCCGGTTCCACCAGGCCTTCGTAGCCCGAGGTGAGGATGACATCCACGGATTCGTCCTCGCGGTTGTCCTGGAAGTAGTCAGTTCCGGCAAGGTTGCGCTGGATATTGAACGCGGCCGCTTGCCCCTTGACTCCGGAAACCACAACGCCGACGCCTGTGTAGGCGGTGTCGCTGTTGTCCACGGACGCCACCTTGAAACCGCGGGCCGTGAACTGCTCAGCGACGGTTCCAGCCAACCCACCACGGGACGTAGCGTTGAAGACATTGAGATTAACCGTTTCGTTCGGGACGTAGTCGAACGTGGTGGTGGGGCACAGACTGGTGGGAGCTTTGCTGGCGATCGCGGTGGGGACCTTGATGACGCCGTTCATGATCGCCCAAGCGCCAACGGCACCGGCAGCGATCACGCCCACCAGCAGCACAAGAACGATTCCGTGGAACAACCGGCGTCGGAAACGGCTCTTCTGGGCCGCGGCATCCTCGGCAAACGTTGCCCGCAGCTCCGGTCCGGTGACCACGTGGTGGCCGTGAAGCTGCGTCGCATCCTTGGGACGCTTAGGTTTTTTTGCTGGGGACGTGTCCACCTCCGGACCCGTCAGCCTAGCCATCGATCACCAGGACGCGTGCGTGGATCGCCGTCCTCTGGTGGAGCGCCGTGCGCACGGCCCTATGGAGCCCGTCTTCGAGGTACATGACGCCCTGATACTGGACAACGTGCGGGAACAGGTCGCCGAAGAAGGTTGAGTCTTCAGCCAACAATGCCTCCAAATCCAGGGTTCGTTTGGTGGTTACCAGTTCATCGAGGCGGATAGGGCGCGGGGGCAAGGCAGCCCAGTCCCGCGGCGCCGAGTATCCATGGTCAGGGTACGGGCGTCCCTCGCCCACAGCTTTGAAGATCACCCTGCAAGCCTATGGAAGTTGGCGCCCTAACGGAACTTGTGACCCGCGGCACAGGCAGGTTGTAGCCAAAAGGTGACTTCCGGCTTCTGCTCCTACGGCCCCGGAGCTGGACTCCCGCAGATCACCCGCTCAAGCAACACCTTGCTTTGCTTCACTGACACATTCAGTTCCTCGGCCACCCGCTCCGTCGTCAGGAATCGGTGCATCTTGGCATCCTCTGGCATACACAACCTCCTAAAGCCGTACAACACCACGACCTCCAATTGCCCAAACAGCAGTTATGCTAATCGTTGGATTTATCGTTCTGGTTTGGGGGCAGGCATGGGAATTGCTTTTGATGACGGCGCGGCCGACGCGCTGATCACTGCCGCAAACTCCGCCGACGAGGTTCTGCGTGCCGAGGGAGGCTTCCTGTCTGGGGCCGTGGAGCAGGCAGTGCAGGATTTCAACGGGGGCTACGGGCGCTTGTTCAAGGACGCCTGCGCCATCAGGTCCGATGATCGCGGCAAGCTTTCAGGTGTCCTGGCGGCTCTGGCCGAGGATGTCGGCGAGGCCAAGCACAGGGCCCAGCAAGAGAAAGCCCGGCAAAAGAACATGGAAGCCTGGCAGCAACGCGACAACATCCGCAAACAGCAACTGCTCTCCGGTGACATCGCGAAAGCATCCGCGACAGTCGCAACTATGATTTTGGACCCGATGCCCGAGAGAACGCCGGTCCCTGCACCGGCTGTTTCAGCTGTGTTTTCTCCGCGGGACCGGCCCCGGTTCGCCGGCGGACCAGGAACCGGAACCACCTCGGCTGACCCGGGCAAGCTGCGCGGCTTCGCCTCAGTGTCCCGGACTGCCACGAACACCTTGAACTCACACTTTGTCGCAGTCCGGAACGCCTGGAGCGGCTTCACAGCATCCTGTTCCTGGGTGAACATCGAGACTGAATCGTTTGTTGCTGGTTTTGAGCGGTTGCTCGCCGCCAACGCAGCAGACGCCGATTGGATAGAGCAGGTCGCCACCGCATTCGAAACAGCCGGCAGCGGCGCCGTGGCGGACAGCATGCTCAACGGGCTCTTCATCCAGTACGCAGCACCAAACCAAGTGGGTTTGAACGACATCGGAACCATGAGTGCAGCGCAACTGAAGGTTTGGCTCGGTAATGGTGGCACCGCCCGGCTGCGGGAACTCCTGACCCAACCAGGACTGGACCCCGTAGCCACAGCCACGTGGTGGTCTGGCCTCGGCCACACCGTCGAGCCTGCCACCGGGAAAATCACCGTCGGTGAAGAACAGCACCTTCTGATCGATGCACTTCCGGACGTTATTGGGAACCTGAACGGTGTCACCGCGACCGCCAGGGACCTTGCCAACCGCAAAAAGTTGCTGCAGATGCACGACTACTGGAAGAAGTACCGCGAAGAGCACGGCGGAAAAGTTGATGAAGGCTCCCAGGAAGGCATGGTCAACAAAGTCTGGGAATCGCTCTACGACAGCCAGGGCAAGCCGAAAACCAATCCTCAGGATCCATCCGACATCCGGCAACTAATCAGCTTCGCTCCCTTTAGTCTCGGGACAGGATCGGAGACCGGGTTCGGTGCATCTATTTCCGTGGGAGACCTCGACGCCGCCAAGCACGTCACCTACCAGCTCCCCGGGCTGGACACCACCATCGGCAAGGACCTGGCATCCAAGACCAAACAGGCCAATGATCAGCGGCTTG
This sequence comes from Arthrobacter sp. AK01, assembly GCF_021109375.1. Classification (NCBI taxonomy): domain Bacteria; kingdom Bacillati; phylum Actinomycetota; class Actinomycetes; order Micrococcales; family Micrococcaceae; genus Arthrobacter; species Arthrobacter sp. AK01. Next base: position 57,249 of record NZ_JAJOHP010000027.1, on the reverse strand, counting down.
ATCAACGCAAACTCGCCGGTTCCAACGGGCTGGATAAGAACCGGATTGCTGTCGTTGCCTGGATTGGTGTCGAGCCGGCCCAGGGTCTGGGTGTGTTCAGCAACGACCAAGCAAAAGTCGTGGGTCCTGCCCTTCGCAACTACGCGACAGGGGTCAACGCCGTTCACCAAAACCTCGACAACGCAGCCATGACAACAGCAGTCGGGCACTCCATGGGTTCCCTCGGGGCCATGGAGGCAGCAAAAACCGAGCTGCCTGTCGATAACCTCGTTCTCGTCGGGGACGTTGGGGCCCCTGATAACGTGACCTCCGTGAACGATCTCCACCTGAACCCCGGCGGCACCGTATACCGGGGAACCTACGACTGGGATCACGTAGCTGAAGTCGGGCATGGGCTCGGCTGGCAGCGTAAAAGCACCGCAGCCCCGGATTCGGCGCCGTCACCTTCGGCACGGACGGCATCACGGGACCTGATGGTGCCACAGAACTCCCAACGAAAACCCACGACGGACAAACAGGCGGCAAGGACGGCATCTACGGGTACTTCGACAGGAGAACCCAGTCAAGCTATAACCAAGCCAGAATCGCCCTCGGCTTGAATGACCAACTCACGAATGCGACACGATGACAACCATGCACGGCCCCCTTAACAGGCGCATCCTTCCCGCCGCAGCCATCCTTCTAATCACCCTTGCAGGGTGCGGAACAACCCCTGGAACCAACCCACCTACCAGCACCGCGGAGCAAACCATGGACCCAGAACAAGCCCGCACAGAGTACTTCAACCTCTTCAACAAGATTCAGGCCCTCGCCCCCGGCGACTGGGATGTCGCGCCGCCCTCCGAATATCAAGGGGATGTCTGCCGGCTCCCGGACGGGTCTGACGGTACCCAATTCTCAATCGATACCAGTCGAAGTCCGCTGAGCCGGGAAGAAATGGACGCTCTGCACGACAAGGTAAAAACTGTCTTCGTGTCCACGGGGTTCACTGTGAAGCAAGAATCCGATGGCGGCCCGAACTTCGTCAGACACACCGACGTGTTCGGGCCCGACAAATTCGTCATGGGGCTCACCACCGGAAAGTACGAAATAAACCTTGGCGGAAACACCCGCTGCGTTCCCGACCCGGAAGGCAAATTTCGCTAGAAAACGATGACAACCATGCACCGCCCCCTTTACAGACGCGTACTTTCCACCAGTGCCGTCCTGCTGCTGCTCGTGTCCGGATGCGCCGCTGGGTCTTCGGGCAGGAGTGCTGATGGAGGTCTCCCACCCTCTCAAACCGCCGCAAGCAACATGCTTCCCAATGGTGGGAATGGGTTGAATATGACACCGGAAGAGGCCAGAACGGAGTTCTTCGGACTCCTCGATGAGATTCAGGCCTTGTCACCAGGTGACTGGGTGAACGAGGACGTACCGGCAGGTGGATACTGCAACTTCCAGGACACCGGAAGCGGCAAGCAGTTCTCCGGCGGCCGGACCACGGGTCCCCTCAGCTCCGCCGAGCGCGAGACACTCAGGCAGAAAGTCTCAGCATTTTATGAATCACGCGGGTACAAAGTTCAGACCCTCGATAAATCAACCACCACGAATAATTTGCTCATCACTACTGCATTCGGACCCGATGGGTTATCCGTCGCCCTATACACGGGCGACCTCGGCACAATAATCGATGGCAGCAGCCGCTGTGTCCCGGACCCGGAGGTAGCAAAATAGCCTCTCCACGGGCACGGTAATGGTTACAGCGGCCAAAGAGGGAATCAAGAAACGTTGAATCGACTACTGATGGTGTCTAGGTCCAGACACGTCCTTACTGCCGCGGCGGTAATTCTTCTCACCCTTGCAGGATGCGGCTCAGCGCCGAGCACCAACCCGCCTATCAGCACCGCGGAGCAGACCATGGAGCCGGAACAAGCCCGCACGGAATACCTCGGCATCTTCACACAAATTCAAGCTCTCGCCCCGGGCGATTGGACGAAAATTACACCCGATAAACCCGGTATGGCGTGCCCCCTCCCGGACGGGACCGAGGGCACTCGGTTCAATTTCGACAGCATGCACGGCGCGATCTCAGAAGATCAGGCTGAAGCGATACATAAGACGGTAAAGGAAGTCTTTGAAAGCAAAGGGCTAAGAGTTGTACAAACCCAGCCCTCGGGAGCGAACCGAGACCAGACGACCACAGGCTTTGGCGATGGCAAGTTCTCCATGCAGCTTGGAACGAGCAGCTTCGGAACCACACTCGGCGGCAACACCCGATGCGCGCCGGATCCCGAAGGCAAATTCCGGTAGGAAGCAGTGACCAAGCAATGTCCGTCGGTACTGGCGCGTCCTTTCCACGAGTGCCGTCCATATCCTTCGTAGGGCGTCACAGACGTCATAGCTGTGATGGGGACCGCGGGGACTGACAGAATAGGGGCATGACTCAACCGCTCCACGGTACTGACCGGACCGCTGCCCACGCCACGCCTCCTTTGGCGTTGCTGCTGGACGTCGATGGCCCCATCGCCAGCCCTGTGACGCGTGACGTCAAGCCGGACATTATTGCGGACATGGTTGCCCTGGCTTCGGCCGGGATCCCCGTCGTTTTCAACACGGGCCGCTCGGATGCGTTCATCAGCGAGCAGGTCATGGGCCCCATGATCGCCGCCGGGATGCCAGCCAACACCGTCATCCACGCCATCTGCGAGAAGGGCGCTGTGTGGTTCAGCTACACGGCGGAAGGCCCCGGTCCTATCCACGTGGACCACGAACTCGCAGTGCCCAAGGCCTACGGCGACGATATACGCCGATTGGTTGCCGAGGACTATTCCGCGCACATGTTTTTCGACGAGACCAAGCGCGCCATGGTTTCCGTGGAGCAACACCTGGACGTGGCCAGCGCGGACTACCTGGCCGAACAGAAACTCTTCGACGCCGACGCCCTGGACATCATGGGACGGCATGGTCTCAACGCGGCAATCCTGGACCACCACGCGCCGGAGTCCGATGACACGGCGGACTACCGCCTGGACCCCACCATCATCTCCACGGACATCGAATCCGTCCGCCTCGGCAAGGACCTCGGAGCCAGCCGCGCCGTCGAACTGCTCGCGGCGCAGGGCATCACTCCGCTCTCTTGGCGGACCGTGGGTGATTCCCGCACGGACTATGCCATGGCAGACTGGCTTCACCACAACGATCACGACGTAAAGCACGTGGACGTCCGGCCCGCAGACGGCGTACCGGTGAAGCCCTACACCATACTGACGGCCGCTGACCTCCAACTGGCGGACGACGTCATCCACGACGACGCCGGCGGCGCTTTCCTCCGCAGCTGGCGCGAGGCCCTTTCCATCTAACAACCAGCAAGTCCAGTTTCACGCACACCGACGATCCCGGAGACACAGCCATCACACAAGCACAGGTCGATCCGATTTACCACGGCAGCCCGTCCATCGAAGAGGACGCGATTGCCGAGGCGGTCTCGCCTGCCGTCGTTGCGCATCTTAGGCACAGGTCCGACGTCGTCCGTCACCGCGGGCGGTACGCCCTGGTCAACGGCGACCTCACCCCGCAACAGGCCATGGTGTCCGACGTCTTGGCTGTACGGGCCGCCTTGGACGCTGCCGGCGTCGATTTCATCCTTGTGCGCGGCAATGACGAGAGGCCCGTTGTCGCCGTCGATTGGGAGTCGCGCAAGGAGGTGCGGGAGGCGCTGGTGTCGGCGTTCCACAATGAGCCGTTCTACTCCATGACCGTGGACGCAAAAAAGAAGACCTCGGTGCTGGTGGCCGACGGCGAGCTGTCCGCCAACCGAAAATCCCGCATCTTCCGCTTGTACCGCCCCCGCGTCGAAATCGGCGGCGGGCTCTGGTACGGCCCTGCCTTGGGCGTGCAGCTTGAGCTGTGGCGGTTCGAGGGCGACCATCTGGAGCTCCCGGTGGAGAATTCCCTGACCCGCCGCACCATGCTGCGCCAGGACGCAGTACGCGGCACTGTCCAGCGGCATGGCCTGACGTGGCCCACCATCGAGAACATGTTCGCTGACCATGCCAGCGACATCGACTTCGACATCGACATCGTTTTCTCGTGGGTGGATGGCAGCGACCCCGAATACATCGCCAGGAGGCGCGCCCAGCAGGCTGGCGCGGTCCTTGGTGAAGGCGACGACCATGAGGCCCGCTTCCGCCAAATCAATGAACTGAAATACGCGTTGCGATCGGTCCACATGTTTGCGCCCTGGATCCGCCGGATCTTCATCGCTACCGACTCCCCCGCACCGGCCTGGCTGGCCGACCACCCGTCAGTGACCATTGTGCGCAGCGAGGAGTTCTTCGCCGACAAGTCAGTGCTGCCCACCCACAATTCGCAGGCCGTGGAATGCCAGCTTCACCACATTGAGGGGCTCTCAGAGCACTTCCTGTACTCCAACGACGACATGTTCTTTGGCCGACCCGTTGGCCCGGACATGTTCTTCACCCCCGGCGGCATCACCAAGTTCATCGAAGCTGACACCCGGATCGGGCTGGGCGACAACGACGCCGAACGCAGCGGCTTCGAGAACGCGGCACGCGTCAACCGCAAGCTGCTGTGGGAGCGCTTCGGCAGGATCACCACCCGTCACCTCGAACACACGGCTGCTCCGTTGCGCCGTAGCGTGGTGGCCCGGATGGAGAAGGAATTCCCGGCCGAATTCGCCAAGACTGCCGGCAGCCGTTTCCGCGCCGCCGACAACATCTCGGTGACCAACTCCTTCTACCACTATTACGCCTTGCTCACAGGTCGCGCGGTGACGCAGACCAACGCCAAGGTCCGGTATGTGGATTCCACCATGTGGGCCGGGCTGCACTATCTGCCCAAGCTCCTGGCCAAGCGCCACATGGACTTCTTCTGCCTGAATGACGGCAGTTTCCCGGAGGTTGAGGCCAACGAACGTGCCGACCTGGTGACGGACTTCCTGGAGAAGTACTTCCCGGTCAAGGCGCCTTGGGAGAAGTAAAACCGCCCGGAGAAACAAGCGGGATGGAAGAAGTGTGCGTGCCCGGCGAAGTGTGGGCACCCACCCGCGATTCGTGGGGTATGCGGATACCTGCTTCAGCCAGCCGACGCTGAACCTCGGCTGCGTCCACGGGCTCGCCCACGGTGACGCCACCGGACATCGGCACCACCGAATGCACGATCGTGTGCTCGTAGACGTGGATCATGTTGTACGACTGTGCGCCGTCCCGGCCCCGCTGCCCTCCCGCGCGCACGCCCAGGTCCTGGGTGTAACACGTGGCCGAGGCGACAGAGACCGGAATGCCGGCGAAGCCCGCCGTCGTGGAGTAATGCAGGTGGCCACCCAGGATGGTGCGGACGTCCGTATTACGGACGACGGCGGCCAGTGCGGCTTGGCCGCGCAGCTCCACCAACACCGCGAGGTCCTGGACGCACGGGACGGGCGGGTGGTGCAGGGCGAGGATGGTGCCGTCAGGGGCCGGCGTGGACAGTTCAGAGGCCAGCCACTCCAGCTGGGATTCTGACAGTTCACCGTAATGGTGGCCAGGGACGGTGGTGTCCAACGTGATGATGCGGAGTCCGTTGACGAAGTAGCTTCGGTCCACGGGGTCGTGGGGCTTGCTGGCCTCGGAGGCATCCACGAAGGCGGAACGGAAGTTGGCGCGGTTGTCGTGGTTGCCCATGGCCCAGATGGCCTTGGCCCCGAGGGCGTCGCAGACCGGTTCGATCATGTCGCGGAGACGCTTGTAGGCTTCCAGCTCACCCCTGTCCGCGAGGTCTCCGGTGAAAATGATGGCCTCGGGCCTGATCCGGGACGCTATGATCTGGTCGCAGATCTCCTGGAGCCTGGTTGCACTGTCTACGGAGCCATAGAGCGTGCCCGGACCACCCACCAGGTGTAGATCGCTCAGGTGCAAAAGCACATGACCTGGTTTGGGGTACTCTGCCTCGATGAGCTCCATAGCTTGCCTTAGCGTTTGGTGGGAGACGGCGTCTCCCGTATCAATCCAGTAGGGCTAATCCAACCAGACAACTAGCCAACAACTGGCTAACATCCGGCGGAATGTTGGAAAATTACTTTCCTCCCTTCAGAATCGGTGGCTTTATGCCAGCGCCTTTTCCACTGCTTCTACCAAGTCTTCGGAGTCAGGCTCCACTGCGGATGGGAACCTTGCCACGAGCTCACCGTCGCGGTTGATGACGAACTTCTCGAAGTTCCACTTCACCTTGACCGGCTGCCCGTCCTCGTCCTGGGTCAGCTCCGCGAACAGGGGATGCTGCTGCTTGCCCAGGACGTTCGCCTTGGTGGTCAGTGGGAAAGTCACACCGAAGTTCCGCTCGCAGAATTCGGCGATTTCCTGGTCAGCGCCAGGCTCCTGCCCACCGAACTGGTTGCAGGGCACGCCGAGGATCTCCAGGCCCTGCCCGCGGTATTTGCCGTAGAGCTCCTCAAGGCCCGCGTACTGGCGCGTGTAGCCACATTCGGAAGCGACGTTGACCACCAGGACTGCTTTCCCCTCGAACCGGCCGAAGTCTGCTTCGGAGCCATCGTTGAAGGTGAGGGGAATGCTGTACAGGCTGGTCATGGGGTTCGCTTCCTGACGACGTCGGCTGGCGGGGTTACCGCCATCGAGCTTACGGGAGCTGGCTTGGGGCGCGAAACGCAGGGGTGCCTGCGTTTCGCGTTCCTTCAGCGTGTGGACGTTTAGGGCGTCGGGATGATGAGCGTGGACAGCGGCACAATCACGCCGTCAGGTCGCTGAACCAGATCCGGTCCAACCAGGATGTATCCAGGCGGAAGAATCACGGCCGGGAGCGACGACGGGAGCACAGCAGCCGGTGTCGGTGCCGGCACAGGAGCCACCGGGGCCGGGGCGACAACCTGGGTTACCGCCGGCGCGGGGGCTGGAGCCGCCGGAACTACGATCGGTGCAGGGGCCACTACGGCTGGTGCTGGTGCCGGCGCTGCGGGCGCAGGAGCTGCCGGCGCCGGTTCTGCAGGAGGCACGACGGCGGCCGGTGCCGGAGCTGCAGGCGTGGTCACCGTTGGTACGACGGTAGTCGTGGCCGGCGGCTTGGTCGCTGCAGGGACCGTGGTGGTTGGCGTCGGGGTAGGCGTCGGCGTTGCCGTGCCCGTCGGCGTCGGAGTCTGTGTTGGCGTCGGAGTCGGCGTGGCCGTCTGGGTTGGCGTGGGTGTGACCGTCGGGGTCGGCGTCGCGGTCGGCGTCGGCGTGGCCGTCACGGACGGCGAGGGCGTCGGCGTCGTGGGTGTCTGCGTAGCCGGCGGCGTCGTTGTTGGAGTGCCTCCCGAGTTGGCCGGCGGCGTGGTGACCGGCGGAACCACCACAGGCGGGGCCACGGGTTCTTCGTGCTCGCCACCAATGACGGCGCGGTTGGTGCCGTCGGCTACGGGGACGGCCCACTGCGGGGCTGCCGAGGTGCCCGATCCGACACCTGGCTGGTAGTTGACCATGGCAATGGTCTGCAGCGGATCAATCTGCCGCGTGGGCAGGTAGGTCCAGCCGTTGGGGTTGGTGTGCAGGCCGTTCACGATCGTCTCGAAGTGGAGGTGGCAGCCGGTGGACCAGCCAGTGGTGCCAACCTCGGCGATGACTTCGCCTACGCGAACGGATTGGCCCTTGGTGACTCCGATGGCCTGCAAGTGGTTGTAGGTGGTGACCAGGCCGTTGCCGTGCTCGATTTCCACCCTGTTGCCACCGCCCCAGATGTGCCAGCCAACGGCCCGGACCACGCCGGCGTCTGCAGCGTAAACGCGTGTTCCGCAGGCGGCCGCGTAGTCCTGGCCCCAGTGGAATTCGCCGGCAAGACCCGTCAGCGGGCTGTAGCGGTATCCGTAGGGTGAACTCGGGTTGAGGACCTCAAGGGGTGCGTACAAGGCGCCGGTAGGAGGGCGGGACAGACCTGCGGAAGCCACCGTGAGGCCTGTGGATCCGTCTTTGCTGACGGTCCTGACCATGGCGCGGTCGAAGTAAACCATGGGGGTGCCAGCGGTTTGTTCCGGCGGGTCCGGGAGGGGGTCTATCACCAGCGTTTCAGCTTCCGGTGGCACCAACGTGCCCAATGATGTTGGCCCTACGACGCCCTGTGCCAAGGAACCAGTGACCGAACCGGTGGTCATGGCGTTCAGTGGCTGGAAGCCAAACGCGAAGAAGGCCAAAATGGCCAGGCTTCCTGCGACGAAGACGCGGCGGAAACCTTCTGCACGGATCAAATCAAGTACCCGGTCTGAATCATGATGCTTGCCCACAAAACACTCCCCAAAGCCAGCGGCACCAAACCCCAGCCTGGCGTGCAAGCACCATTGTTGCGGGAATTACACCAGAAATAAAGTCTTCCCCGGTCCTTGCCGCGGAAAGGTTCCATCAGTTTTTGCTCAAGACGTCTTGAGCTTTGTTTCAGGCGTTTCTAGCAGAGGGTTGACGATGGGGGAAGTTGCCGCAGAGGAGGGGTGCACCGGTGGATCCACGGATGCAGATCGATACAGATCAAGCCGGTGAAGAGATGCACGAAAACGTTCGTTTCCTGCAGGAGTGGATGCACCGGTGGCCCGTGCAAGCCTGTCAGCCCCTAGTTGTGGAGTTCGGCTATAAATGGCGGTCTTTTTGCGGCGCTATTTGGCGTGTTCCTAGCAGTAGGCTCCGCGTCGGTCTTCACATGGTGCGCCTTTGGAGCTCGCGGTACACCGTGGTCCGGGATACTCGGAACAGCTCCGCCAATTCAGCTTGGGTGTGCTCCCCGGCGTCGTGCAGCGTCAGAAGATGCTTCCGCTGCGCCTTGGACAACTTTGGTTGTTTGCCTTTCAGCCGCCCTTTGGCTTTTGCGACCGCCATGCCCTCGCGGGTGCGCATCCGGATCAGATCCGCCTCAAACTCGGCTACCATTCCCAGGACGTTGAACAGCAGCCTGCCTACCGGATCAGTCGGATCATGGGTGCTGCCGCCGAGACTCAGCACAACGCCCTTAGGCGTCAGTTCATCGGCAATGTCCCTGGCATCAGATAGGGAGCGCGCCAGCCGGTCGAGCTTGGTTACCACGAGGGTATCGCCGGCCCGGCAGGCTGCCATCGCTTCACGGAGCCCAGGGCGCATCCGATTCGCTCCCGTGAGTCCGTGGTCAACGAAGATCAGCTTTTCCTCAACGCCTAGGGCAACTAGGGCATTTCGCTGCGCGGTGAGGTCTTGGTCGTTCGTCGATACCCGGGCATGACCGATCTTCATTCCAGTCATAAGGAACATGGTTGCAGTAATCCCCCCGTCACCGTGCATTTCATCGTGCGGGTCTTACGTGCATGGCCTTGACCAGCAAGCGCGCGGAACGTGACGGCGGGATTCCCGGGCTCGGTGATCGACCGGCTTACGGGCATGCGGCAATGGTCCTAGTTGGGGTCCAGACCCATGTCCGGTTCCGTTTCGGGCCATGGCACTATGGCTTTGTGATTATCGAGTCGATGAACGAGGCCATGAGGCCCCTTCGTCTTTTGGCACAGCCCTTCGTTGAGTCCGGCAGCTTGGATCCCCGGATGCAGGCTGAAGTCGTTGAAGGGCTGACGATTCGGGACGGGTGTCTACTTTTCGTATCGCAGCTGCACAACATCCGGCACTCGAGCGTGACAAGTCTCGGTGGTCCCACCGGATTCGAGGGCTACATTAACAAGCTCCCGCTGGATCAACTGATCGACGGCGCCGATAGGTCGGCTTCTTGGCTGGCCTTCGTGGGCACGAGCGAATGGGCGGCCCGCTGTCTGGCCCAGGGCATGATGCTGGGTCGCGGCATCGCCTCGGCTGCCGCTGATCTAGGAAGCAAGCCGGTCGACGTCTGGATATCCGTGGATTATGGTCCCGACGAGGAGTACCCCTCCGCTGCTTTCCGCTTCGTGACCTACAGGGCAGACGACCTCTGGGCTGGCGACTTGGCGGCCTTCGAACAGCCGGTCTTTCGCATGACTTCCCAGCTGGACCATAGAGATGGATGAAAAATGAACATTGATTCAGAGGCCTTCATGGGCTGGTTGAAGGCAAACGATTCACTCTCAGAGTCAATGCTCCATAATTTGTCTCTCGAAAAATATGGCTATTCCGTCCAGGCCGTTTTCAGACGCGTCATCGATAATGGCGGTGACGTGCTCAGCGTTCATATGATGTCGAGATTCATCTGGAAGCAGTGGACTCCCTGAATCTCGTAGGAGCCCTAATGGATTATTCTGTGGAGCATCCTGAAGAGGTCAACTGGGGTTTCAGCGAAGTCTCCCTCGTCACCTTAGAACCGGAGGATGGCCGCTTCCGCCTCAGGGTCGTCTGGGAGGGCTGGGATCGGAAAATAGAGATCCTTTGTCGTCGGGTGTGGGTATCGATACCTAACCACGCAGTCAATGGTTAGGTGCCCCGCGTGGAGTCTCCCTCGATAGCGCCGGTAAGCCGGTAGCTCTCCAACCGCTCCCAGCACACGGTGAAGGAAGAGAGTTCCTCAGTCAAATCGAATTCGACCTCTTATCGCTGGGGTTCGACCCTGGCGAGGTGATTCATCGTTGAGTCAGCTTCTTCTCCAGGCTCGAGGGCATGCCCGTTGCAGGATCCTCGACCGAACACAGGATGGCTGCTAGGTATGCAGAAGTGTGTCGTGAACCGCCACGTGCTCGCCGACACGCACGATCAATTCGCCGCCGATTCCTTCCCATCGGGACCAAACGTGGAACTCAATGGCGCCGTGCTCGTCTCGGACACTGATCTTCACCGGGGTCTCTCGTTCGATAACAAGGCGCACCTCGTTACCGATGGTCCAGCGGATCCTCGCCGACCCAGCGATCTCGTCCCAAGTAAGCGTTACGGTGCTTCCGTCCTGCGCCCACGCGACCAGAGAGACCACCCAAGGCTGCTCAGACGGTTCGACCATAATCCCGATATCACTCAGGTCTTCAAGCCTAGGAACTTCAAGCTGTGCGCTCATAACCAAATGCTGCCATAACAGCCCGCCACAATGCTTTGGGCCAGATGAACGCTGATGGATCCCCAATCGGACAAAGCGCATTGCCGAAGCGTTCAATGACCTTCGATAGAACGGCATTCAGAGACGAAACACTCAGTGGCTACGGGAGATTCGGTCTCTCAGCCACTCGGTGAACCGATCTCGGTCGTCGTCGGTCGTGAACCAGGTTGTTGGTTCTACCCAAACGATGATTCCGCGCGCGCAAATTTGAGAACCTTCGTACATGCGTAGCTCATCTCCAGGCTGCACGTCACGCCATGCCGGCACGCGGTCGGGGAAGAGAGGCACCAGCACCGCACCTACGGTTTCTCCTGGCTGGATGTCCTTTCTTGAGAACCCCAGCACGGGGGCTGCGGTCTGCTCGCCGTCGGGCCAGCCCGGCAGTCCCCAGTTCGGTCGGTACTTGAAGCGGTTCTCCGCCGCGTAACCACCAAGTAGAGGCGTCCGCCGCCCTCCGTCTGCCGTCGTCGCCAGATGCAGGTCAACGCCAAGCGCAAGAGTGGTGAAGGGCTCCATGGTCGCAGTGTAGTTGGTCCCGCCCATTCCGCTTTGAATCGTCGCCGGCAAAGGATGGCTCAAAGGACGCCGACGTGTCCGGTCGAGGATCCCGCAGCGTGCATGAGCGAGGCGTCCCTCAAAAGTCTTCAAGCAGCACGGTATCCGTTTCTCGGATGAGGTATGCGTCCAGTTCTGGATCGGCGAGGATTCTCCCGGCTGTAGCGATATCACACCCGATGATGAGGCTTCGAGCGTATATATCTTGGCCGATACACCAGTGCAGATCATCCGGCCACCAGTACATGGGAACGCGCCCGCTGTCGGTGATCGGAACGATAGCAGTTCCTTTTTCATCGACCACCTTGCCCGAGTACAAGACCATTCCCCGATGGGCTGGGGAGAAATCGATCACCGATTTGCCGTCCTCCGCGGCATACCCTTCCCACGTTGCAAAGTTGTAGCGACTGGAGTCGAGCTCGAGCACGCGTATCAGGGATTTGGCGAGGCTCGGATGTGGGTTGCCCATGTCGGGTTGCGAATTGTTGGCGGGCATCGCTTCGTAGCTGACCGTCACTTCATCCCATTGCATCCACGGGCTCGCCTCCCGGCCACCACGATTTACGACCTCTGACCACATGACCACCAAGCCGGGTGCAATCTCGATCGGATTAAGAACGCGCACGTACCGCTCGTAGCCAGGCGGAACGAACGCTGTTACTCGTTGGCCGGACGCAGAGAACACATGCTGTTTCCCCTCCTTCGACGTCACACTACCCTTAGCTCCGCCTGCTAACCGGTGAATCGAAGGACGCACCTGTGTCCGCTAGAGGATCCCTTACCGGGCACTGATCGAGCTTGGTCAGATAACAAAAAACAACAGCAAAAAGACCAGACCTGCTCCGAACACCACGGCCGCCGCGACTTTCGATGCCAAGAGCTGAAAGCGATAGGTTTTGAAGTCCGTGCCGTCAGGGAGCCAAGCCCATCCATCTACACCTGATCGTGCCATTTTCTCTCTCAGGAGATAGAGCCCTACTCCGTTGAGCGTGATGAATGCTCCTGCCAAGGCCAGGAATGGTTCATTCACTTAAGAACCTTCCCATGGGGGCCGAAAGATGAACGTGAGCGTGAGGATGGCTAGCCCTGCTAAGAAAAAGACAATGCAGAAGAAGACTCCGGCCCGCTCGAATCCTCTAAGACGCTCTTCCTTAAGTTCCTCATTCTCACCGAACATCTGTGTTGTGGCAGTGTATTGCATCTGCGCGATCCATTTTCGAAGTGCCAGCCAGACCAGGCTAACGGCGATCATGAGAAGGGCGAGTGTCATTCTTTGTCCTTTGTGGGTATGTCACCATCGTAGGACGTTGCCCGCTGTGATGATCGAGCACCGCCTCTTACGGTGCCTGAGGCCCAGCTTTACCCAGGTCACTACACCGGAAGGGCCTTACACCCCGGACTTCTCTAGCCAGTGTCGGACGTACGGGGTCCCCAGGAGACCGCCCGTTGGAGGATCGGCTAACGGGCGCCGTGTCTACTGCTGAGCGAGCTTGAGTACAGAATCGATTGCGGACTCAACCGCCTCGCGGCGTGCGTCGGTTGAGCGATCAAGAAGCGACTGGATCGCTTGCATCAGGGCCTCGAGCTCGGGCGTCCGGAGCGTTGTGAAGCGTCTCATCGAAGTGGCGAGCGATTCAGTGACGAGGACACCTACCTGATCGCCGTAAGCACCCGAGTGAGACCCGTCAGGAGCCACGTAGCTTCCTCCGATAGAGATGTCCCCCAAGAGCGCCAGCAAGGGTACGCGGATCGAGTCTGGGACATCACCAGCGGCAACTGCTGCGATAAAGGGCACTGCATAGGCGGTTGCTTCATAGACCGTGCCCTGGTGGCAGACATTGGAGTAGAGCCCCTCACCGATTGCGAGGGAAGGGTCGTCTCGAAGTGCAGCTAATGATCGGGCTACGTCGCCGGCAATGCTAGGTGAAGCGTTGGAGCCCTCCAGGAAAACGATGCCTTTTCCGTACGCGTGCTGCAGTTGGTTCCAGTCGACGTAGTCGAGTTCGTCCAAGGCATCGAGGCCTGTTGCATTCGGTTGGTACACAGCATCCATACAACTGAGAGTAACCAGACGAACGCAGAAGGATCCTTCACCGGGCGATGTTGCGATCAAGCGAGAACCCAGAAATTTACTTGAAGGAGTCGGGTACTGGACCTAAGAGAGGTTGCGCATCCGCAGGGTTGCGGTAGGACGACTCCCAGGGTAAATGTCCGGTGGAGTCGCTCCAAATTGCTTGTAGGGCGTTTACTTGGCCGTAAACTTCTGCCACCGCTGTCAGTCCCGCGATGTTTTCCACCGCGATGAAAGCGATGGGAGCCGGAGGTTCGGTGAGGTCGGTGGCGATGGTTCCCGGGATGAAGCGTTTACCTGCTTTTACCTCTTCACCCATGAGGTTCAGGAAGGCTTGAGCTACCTCGAACGGCAGGCCCTCCATAACAATCTCCGGATGCTTTAGGGCTGTAAGACCAACGGTGTAGGAAAAAGCAGCCTCATCACCCGCGCCGACATGACGTACCGCCCACCCGTGCTCTTCGATCAACGACAGCAGTTGATTGAAGACGGGGTCATTGCTGTCCTTAAGTTTCACGGACTCAATCTAGCAACGCCGTAAAAGCTCCGTCGCCAATCGTCAGTGCTGCCCATCCCCTGCACGCCCGGATGGGGATCCTTCACCGGACAGCTATTTCGAAGGGCGTCGCTCTCCGCCGCTGGTTCCCGGATGGCAGACTGCACGTATGGACAGAATGAACCGCACAGCGCTCCACTACGCGGCCCTGGAAAATGATGTTGCCACCGTGGAGGCGCTGCTGGCTGACGGCGCTTCGCCCGATGCCCAGGACAAGGCTGGTTTCACGCCACTACATTTTGCTGCACAGGAATATGCCGTCGCCGCAGCTGCTGCTTTGCTTTATGCCGGCGCCACCGTTGACCTGCAAAACGGCTGGGGCAACACTGCGCTCTTTACTGCTGTTGGTAATTCAAACGGCCGTGGCGAACTGATCAAACTCCTGCGTTCGCACGGAGCTGATCCACACAGCGTCAACGGAAGTGGAAAGACCCCCGTTGGGTTTGCACGACTGATCGGCAATTACGACGTCGCACAGTACTTCACGGACGTAGCTGAATGACCCTCTCGGTCCCACCCCTATCCTGATGCCATGGAAAGAGTGCTGCTCGATCAAGTCATCATGACCGACTACGGCCAGTTCGACCTGTATTGGGCCGGCTATGGCTTCGATGGAATCTTTGAACGCTTCTTCGACGACCAAGTCAATGGCCTGGTCGGGTCGACCAATCCGGATGGAATCTATCTCCACTTCGGTCGACGGTCGGGAGGGTCAGCAGTCCGCGTCGTGCTCCTGGATGAGCCACCAGAGCTAAACCCCGATTCCCCGTGGGAGGACATCGTCGAGGTGTCCTTCACTCTTCCCGAGGGACATCACATGCGGTGGACTTCCTGGGGCGACGAGAACAGCGGTGAACTACGCGACGTGACGCCCGGCAGCTACCGTTTGCGGACCAGCGCCAGAGGCCGCGACGAAGGCCATGACGGAGAATTCTCCGAAGAGGTGGTCGATCATTACCTACTGGAGATGTGGCCAGCTTCGCCGCAGCCGGACGCCATCCTATGCTCCAACAGCAAGGACGCTGAGTACTGGCACAAGACGTGGGGAAGCCGCCGCTGAACACAGGAGTATTTTCTTCAAGAGCGCTGTCCACGCGCGAGCTTTGTGGGCCCGCCGATGAGGTGTCCATTGCCCTCTGGCTGCGGCTGACCTAACGCCCAGGCTCTCAGAGGAGAGCACCAGAGCGTTCGCTAGAGGATCCCTGACCGGACAGACTATTTTGCGAGCGGCCTCACCATAACAAGCGAGGGACCGTCCCAATCGATGCGTTCAAACTCTTGTAGAGGTAGAAACCCAGCTCGATGGTAGAAAGCCCTGCTCTTCGCATAGGCCTCGTCCTCGAATGATGGACCCACAGTATGGACTTGAAGCAGTTGGCAGCCCTCGACAACGAGCGACATCGAGACCGCGTTGACCAGAGCCGAGCCGACTCCCTTGCCCCGGTGATTGGCCTGCACGGCGATCAGGCTCAGTTCCGCGGATTCTGGAAAATGACGGTTCACCAGCGCAACACCTATGGGCCGGTGAAGCAGAATGCAATGGAGGTAGCAGAACGCGTTGCGCAGAAGGGCGCGCCCTTCCCGGGTTTCAAAGGCGGGCGACCCTTCGAGAATACTGGACCTATGACTCTACCCACGTCCAGCGCGAACGGCCCGATCAAGTATCGAGAATGGGATGTCAATCCCTTCCAGAAGGGAACTAATCGGGGTGGAGAACGAATTGTCACAGGTTCAGACGGGTCTGCGTATTCGACACTGGACCATTACGATACGTTTGTGAGGTTCAGGTGATTGACCCAGAGATGTTCGCCAGTGTGCCCACTGAAACGTCCTTCTTACTTTGCGCCGCAGAGGCAGCGCTCGTCGATGACGTAGTACGTCGGATGGTTGGGAATACAGGTCTGGTTAGGACACTCCGCGGTAGAAAGATGCGGACTGTGCAAGGCGTCATGGACGAATTCGGGGCTGCTCTCCAGTTTCCTAGGTTCTTCGGCGAGAACTGGCCTGCGTTGGATGAATGCCTTAACGATCTGGACTGGCTCTTGCCTGCAGGAGCGCTCGTCTTGATCATTCAAGACGCTAGCGTGGTTTTGGCAAACGAGGATCAGAAGGAACTGCACACCCTAACCGGGGTGCTCAAAACAGCAGTCTCGACCTTTGCGGAACCGATAGCACTGGGTGAAGCCTGGGACAGGCCAGCAGTCCCCTTTTACGTCGTTCTGCAGGCGGAGCAAACAGACGAACAGATCACCGCCGAAAAGTGGGGTTATGCGGGGGCGAAGACAAAAGCTGTCGCTATTTAGCCTGCTGGGAAGTGAGGTGGCTCGTGCCTTCGGATCACGACAGAGACAGCGTCTGGTGGAGGATCCATCTGCTTTCGTCTGGTTACTCTCAGTTGTATGGATACTCCGTATCAGCCGAAGACGACAGGCTTCGATGCGCTGCTTCCTCATCGGAGGCAGCAGAGAAGTAGTCAAAAAGAACACCCATGATCGACATTCTCCACTACGTGAGCACGCCGGACGCTAGGGCGTCTACTTCCGATTAATAATCCGGTAGGTGACCATGCCGGGCCGGTAACGAAGTCCTAACCAAATGCGCCTTGTGGTGAACTACGGCCAACTTCATAAATCACCGCCCGCAAGCCGATCCTTCAGCGGGCACAAACGAACTCACGATTCCATGCGGGCTATGTCGCCAACCGGAGCGACAGCAGGCCGCACTATGCTGGCGGCATGTACAGCGTTCTTTTGGATCAGGTCGTTCTTACTGACTACGGTCAGTTCGATCTCACATGGGGCGACGAGTTCGCTGATGGTGTTGGTTTCAATGGAATTTTCGAATAGTTCTTCAAGGGGCAAGTCAATGGCCTTGTTGGCGCGTCCGACCCTGAGGGACTGTACGTTCACTTCGGCCGCCGCTCAGGTGGCTCTGCTCTTCGCATCATTCTCATGGAAGAGCGGCCCCTGGACGCCACTGACGACGCGATATGGGAGGACATCGTCGAAGTATCCTTCACTCTTCCCGCTGGAAGACAGTTGAAGTGGAGTTCCTGGGCTGCTGAAACCAGCGGCACTTTGGACGCGATTCTCCCGGGCAAGTATCGGCTCCGGGCCAGCGAGAGGGGACGCGACGAGGGCGCTGAAGGCGAGTTCGCCGAACAGCTTCTCGACTGGTATCTGCTGGAGATCTGGCCGGAACCATCTAGCCCCGACCAAGTACTCCGTTCCATGAGCATCAACGGCCAGTACTGGCACAGCACCATAGGTGAGCAACACTCAAAGTCCTAAAGTCGCGACGGTTAGCGCAGTGCCCGGGTAGAGGGCTGAGAAGTCCAGAAGCGACCCGTGCACGTAAGCCGATCCCTCACCTGGCACTTGCCTGCTCCTGAAAAGGCCGGCGTCTGTGCGGCGTGTAGTCTGAGATCTTCGATTTGGGGGAACATAATGCTTCGGACGTCCATAGCTCAGTCTTTACTTTTTGGAGCAATCCTCGGACTTGTTGGGTGGGTTCTGGCCGTTCCGCTTGGTGGACGCGCCGCTCACCAGGAGTATCGCAATGACGAAGACTTCTACACCCTGCTTACGCTGGCCGGGAGCTTCCTCATACTCCTAGGGTTTAGCCTCTTGCTCCTTGGGCTCGTCCTCATGAGCGTGAGCATTTTCAAGAGAATACGCAAGCAATTTGAGCGAACCCCGAGACCAGAGAAATCCATGGTTGCCCCGAAATGACTCGTCAGCGCGTAGGACGTCTCACACGATGCTCGCTCTTGGGATCTTTCTGTTAGCGTGGGTGGGCTCCATCCTCTGGACCGCCATAGATGAAGGGGCGGTGCCCTCAGACTCGGCTTTCTAGGTTATCCCTCTGCCAAGCGAAGCGGGGAGGATCTCCACGGGGTGTGGATCGGGAGGCTGTTGGCGGGAAATGTCTGTAGATGTCAGACCCCCTCATACGTCACGGTCGCTGGCAGCCGAGATGGGGCTGGCAAAAGAGCGATGCGAGCCCACGAACCTCTGGACATTGCGAAAGACCTGCACCGGGATCTCTAGTGACACTGGGGGCCTCAAGGTCTACGTGCGCTACTCCGGCATACTTTCCAAGTACTAAGAGTGCCGCTCGGACAGCCCACTTGCCCGTAGCGGATCCTTCACCGCGCGTTGTCAGATCCAAGCGTCCACGCCCGGCAGAGGCGCAAATGAGTTGGGCAGTTCGGTTGATCGGTAGAAGCGCTCGATTTCACTTTTCTTGTATTTGCTCACACGAATTGATGCCAGAGACTGACAGTTCTCCAAGACGTTTAGTTTGCCGTCCTCGGGAAGCACACCAAAGAGCTCGAGGTGAGCGAGGTGCGGCAACTCAGTTAGAGGGGCCAGGGAATGCACAATCGTCTTCTTCCCAGATGAGTCCCAACTGGGGAGTGTGCTGAGCCTGATCGTCTTCAGTTTGTGCAGCTCACCGAGAGGGTCTAGATCGGAGACCTTTGGCATGTGCATGACGCTCAGATACTCGAGCTGACTGAGACCGTTCAAAGGAGTCAGGTCAGCGTCTGGATAAGTTGCAATGACAAGCGTTCTAAGGTTGGCAAAAGTTGCGAGGCTTTCCAGCGACCTGTATTTGCAATGCCACACGCGCAGGGCCGTCACTTCGGCTGGAGCAGGGTGCGCCGGCATGGACCGAGCTTCGTCTCTCATGAAATCAGCGATCATTATGTAACCGTAGGGGAAGTTGAGCACATTCGGCGCCGAGGCTAAGGCAGCACTTAGGGTCCCTGGACCAAGAATTGTGACTTGGCGGTCTGCGCACCTCGTTAACCGTCCGGTAGAGGATCCTCTACCGGGCTCTTGAAGCGTCCGTAAAACCACCCCCATTCGAAAGGCACTACCCGCTGGCCGCTCCCACGTAGAGTTCGGTGCATGAAGCTTTCCGACCTCTTCTTACGGCAGATACTAGACCTGCCCGGAAAACCCGAACACAATCCACTGACTACTGACTGGATCTTCGAGGAAGCACAACTCCTCGACGTGCGCATAGACGTGCTCCACTCAGCCGTCGGCGCCCTGTTCGAGATTCGCACGTCTTATCTTCCTGCCGAGATCGACATCGTTTCACTGAACTGCGGGGTCATGATCTTTCGAAAGACGACAGAAGTGACGTGGACGAGCACTCACCAAGTGGACAGGCCAAACCCTCAAGTTTGGTCTGTGGCTGAATGCCACATAGAAACGTCTGCCACCGGCGTGACAGTGAGTCCTCTCGGAGGGATCAATGGCATGGATCTGCAAATCAAAGCGCAGGCCGTCGAATTCTATGCGGGCAGACTACCCGCCCTTCCAGCCGACATACCCAGCTATCCAGACCACATAGATGTGACGGGACTCGTTCCAGCGTGGGAGATGGATTTCTCTCCCACAAACGTCTGGACATCCGGCCCAACACGTACGAACACGCGTTGACGTTCGTGCTGACCAGGTGAGTTTCTCAAAACTCTGCGTGACGCTGCCCGCTAGGGGATCCTTTACCGGGCATAGCGCCGTAAGGCAGCAGGAGCCTATATATGCGCCTTTTAGTGTGCGTACAGTGAATCCAGGTCAACGGTGGGTAACGCGCGGTGAAGTCGCACAGAGGGCATGAATCCTAAGCCAAGCGGCATATGGTGGCCGTATGGAGGTCAACACTTAATGCACGAATCAGTCGGAGCGTATCTGCTCTCTCGCTGGGGTGACCCAGCAGGGCGAATCAGGTTCGAAGTTGAAGGGCTTTCCATCCAGGTGTGGAAATGGGATGCCGCAACTACAGGGGAGGGAGTCGACGTATATGTAACCGTAGGCGCCGCCGGCGGCGCTCCTACCCACAGCCCGGGCACGGTAGATCATCGTGCGGAGTTCCTGTTAGGCCTGCGTCCGGGACAAGACGCAGTGGCCAGTCCATTCGCCGCACTAGGGCTTTACGGACATCGGAACGGAGTCACCATAGCGGACGGACACACCGTCCCGTCGGACGGTCCACTCTGGCCTGGAACAGAAATGATGGCGTTCCTGATCCGTGAACAGGAAGCGATAATTCCGACTGTCCGACTATCGGATGGGTCGCACGTCCACTTCCTCCAAGCTATGCCCCTGCATGAATCTGAACTGCAATACAAGCGCCGTCACGGGATGGATGCCCTGACGGCCCATTGGGAAGAGCGACTCGTGCCTTTCTGGGATTCTGAGCGTGGACCGGACGCCCCGACGTTCTAAGTTCAAGAGCGTCTCGTAAGGGGATCCTTCACCGGAAACCCATTCCATCGGCTGACTACCTCAACTGTTGTGTTCGGCCAGTCTCATAATGAAGGACGCCATCGCGTTCTAATGTGAACAATCTGTCGGCGACTTCCTGTGTCTGGGGCTCGCCGCAAGATATGGCGAAGAACCGCGGAGAGATGAAATCGAGGAGGCAACCTTGCTCGGCAAGTTCAGAGGCCAGGGGCTGCCAGGCGTTAGGGTCATCCGATTTCAGCAGGACTCTGAATGTGAAGTTGAGAGCGTCACGCTCCACTCCGGTGGCAACAAGCGCATTCTCCGCCGATCGCATCACGTTCACGCGGTCGCCAAAGTTGACGTCATAGAGATACGCAGGGACTGCCAGGACAGTCGCTGTGCCGTCCTTCTCCAAGCGACCCCGAAGACCCTCCCACATCTGCTCCGTGTCAGGTTCAGGGGGCACCGCAAACCATAGGATCTCTTCCGCTTCCTGAGCTTCTGGAATCGGCTGGAGTGAGTCATCGCGCCAGTGCGCCACGACGCTGGGATGTTGCCGGTAGTCAGTCACCAGCTGAGACTACCCAATGAACGCACCCATGAGAGCGCTCCGGCGGGCATACATGCCCTATGTCCGATGAGGGATCCTTCACCGGGCGCTGTTGCGGCGGTCAGACTTGTCAGGGTGGCATATAGGAAGCATCGCCAACATGCCTCCAATTGCAGATCCTCTCCCAGCTCTTAAGCTGGCCAAGGTTCCGGGCTGCGCCACCGGGCAAAAAACGTGCTGACGGCCTCGGGAGATGACTGGTCGACGGACAGCCATTCAGTAGCCACTTTGCGTCCGACCTGCTCGCACGCTTCCTCCGTCATCGGGCCCCTTGGGTCGTCCAAGTAGTCGCTGACCTCCATCCAGATGGCGTACGCGGCACCACCATGAGAGCAATCGAAGCACTCAGCAATGAACTGACCGGCGTTATCCATGGTGACGTCGTAGGTACGTCCGCTGTCGGGCTGAAGTACCAGCCGGGCTACCGCGGTCATGGCGTCCAGAAATTGCATCTCAAGTCGGTTGCCTTCCACTTCTCCTCCATTTCGATCGGGTCGGGCCGCCCTTCCCGGGGGTGGTCGACGCACAGGCGCTCACGTGATCCCTCCGTAGCGCAGGATTGCGCAGGGAGCCCGCTGAAGGATCCCTAACCGGACGGCCACTTCGAAAGGACTCTCGTGTTGCCAGATAGCTCGGTCAAACTCTCGGGCTCAGAATGGAGCCCTCGCTCACTCAGACCTGGTCCAATGTGATTTCCAAGGACTTGGGCTGCTCGTTTGTGCCAAGCGCCCATTCCCATCCGGGTAGCAGGGCAGCGTTCCTGAAGAAGTCTTCGAGAGCAAAGTCGAAGGACCACAGGCTGTCACTGCCCATTGCAAGGGTCTCAGGCGTCGGATCCCAGTAGAACGTGCATGACAGCTGCCACGTCGGAGCATCGTCGTCGCCGGCTTCAATGAACTGACGTGTGAGATCCACGTTGAATTCCTGGATGCCCCGCACCCCATAAGTCCCGAACTGGGCAAGAACACCATCGCCATCTTCGTCCACAGGGGCGCAGTCATATGCCGGCATAGCCGCGAAACGCTCGAAGACGTTCATCACGGCACCGGGATTCCGAGCCCCGACGCGTGCGTCGGCCCCTGTCACCGCAAGCATCTGCTCCAATTGGGCCTTGGACTCTCGAATCAGCATGCCCTGATTATCCAGCAGGAAACCGTCATCGCTGGAAACGGTATCGAGCACCACGTCGCCCGACATAGCCGCCACGAATAGCTGAAAGTCACAGTTGCGGCTCACTCCGATCTGGTGTCCGGTGAAGGATCCTTCACCGGGGCTGCGCCACCAGAACTAACTTCGTTGTCGCCGTTCCAGGACAAGTCCGTAGACCGCAACGCCCAGCATTGCCGGAAGAACCCACAGCCACGCCACTAAGGCCTTCAGCGGATCGAAACCAGTGAAAAGCAGCGCCGACACGTAACCGATCGCTAGGCCTACCAGTCCGCCTTTAAACGCCCTGCGGGGCTTCTCCGCCATCTGCTTTTCCCTCGTCACCTGTGTAGAGAGTAAGCCCTGCATCTAGATCTCCGCCCGTGGTGTATCAATACGAAGTTCGGCGCCCTGAGAAGGATCCTCATACGGACCGATCATTAAACGCGGACGAGGTGTGCTTGCATTAGACATGACATCCATGGGAAGCCCCGAGCCCAACTTGAGCCGTCAAGACTTGGCTGACTTTATTGATCAATTCAGGGATTCACTGAGACGAGATCCTGAAAGCTGGGAGAATAACGACCTCGATAGCTTCCTGGAGGCGTTGTCGGCTTGGACGCGCGATATGGATGGTTACTTCACAAACCGCGGCGAGCCAGTCCCCGACGTACCTTCCTGGCGGCTTATCGCTCAGATGCTACTCGCTGCCAGAGTGTATGAATAAGTAACTGCAATTTCGGCGCGGCCTGTCTCATCTTCTCCATTGCTCCGCCTTGCCACACCGCCCGGTTAGGGATCCTTCACCGGTCGCGTGCCAGAGGTCAGCAGCGCCGCGGTATGAAGTGAGGATCGTGCCGTTCGAGGATAAAAAGGTGGCTGGTTCCTACTCGCCCAGGAGCCTTGTGAGCTTGTTTTCGACATAGCCGGCGCCCATGAGTCCGTCGGGTACGCACCCTTCTATTTCTGTAGGGGGAACTTGGACTTCCTCCAGCAGAAGATTCGGGTCGGCATCATCGTAGCGAAGCCGAAACGAGCGGCCCATAATGGGCTCAGTACGAACGAACTCCGGCATTGGCCACAGTTCTTGGCTCCAGCCTGGTATTGGTCCAACGATCGGCCACTTGCCTTGCTTCAAATGCAGGTCACCAAAACGCCCAACGAGGACTGCATCCAGTCCGCTCAGTTGCTCCACCTGGCTGGCTTCAAGCGGCTGCGCCGTTTTGGGGCCGAAGAAATATCCAAACAACACTCCCCGCGGGTTGGCTCTGACCACTAAACCAAGACAGTAGCCACCGCTATTCAGGGGAACCGCAAAAAGCACTCCGGGACCGTACTTCAGTTTTCCCACACTAACCCTCCGTCCGGCTTATGAAGTCCCACGGCTGCCCGCCTTACCTTGGCCCCTTGCAGCTCATGCTTCACGAGTAGTCCTCCGGCATAAGGACTAAGGGAATCCGAAGGGATTCCACGAGCAAGTTAGGCCTCCCACTAAAGAGCAGGGAAAAGACAACCTCATGGCCCTGAACAGAGCGGGAGTGTGCGAGGACAGTCAGCTGCGAACCATCGCGCAGTTCAACAGCCCACAGCTCAGGTTCCATCGCAAGCTCCAGGGCATTGTGAACGACACGGACACTGGGTGATAAGTCTTCAAACTTCACTTCGAGGCTGTTCTCTTGGGAACTTGGCGTCGTCGATTCCTCTTCCCACGCGAAGTTTCGAATGTGCCACTCTCCGCCGACTTCTAAACGGTCAGCCAGCGTTCCAGGAGGCAGCTTCGCCATCTCAGCAAGCGACGGGTCAAGCCGTGTGAGGTGACTGATGTGCGCAGCAACTGCTCCATCAGGGGTGTTCGGGTCATCCACGCCATCAGCAAACCCCCACCCGTTGTCAGGGTCATGAAGGACTTGAAGAACGGGTCGTTGACCAGAAAGAACGGACTTCATGACTACAGCACCTAGACCTTCGGGAAAGCGGTCATCCGGAAACGGCCACGGCATCTCTCGGTGCATCTCAGCATTTTGCGACATGGAGATATTGTCCCCGAACACTAAGGGTCACGGATGACCCGTGTGTCTGCCCGTAAGCCGGTCCCCCACCGGCCGTATCGACCGTGTATCGAAGTCCCCGCCGTTCCAGGGCCACTGGATTCCCGTAAGACCCGCCCGCAAAAATGCCCGGTGAAGGTGCCCTAAACGCTACACATATAACCGTCCCACGTCCTTGGAAACGGAACATCGTCGGCGGAACACTTTCCAATCCGAACGGGCCAATGGAGAGAGCGCGCACTGGTCGCCTGTCAGCGGCAGTGGGCTGCCGCCGTCGTGGGTTTCTTACCCTTGGTGGACGGGGTGGCGGACAGGGCAGAACTACCCATGGCACTGCTGCCGGCCGACGCCTAGGATGGCAGGGGACCGCTCGGTCCCTTCAGTCACTTTTTTGGGGAAAAGGACCTTACCCATGCCGTTGCCGCGACCTGCCGCAGACCATCCGTTTCAAAGTTCACGGCAGGGGGTGTGGGCTATCCTGGCGGCCGTCGTCCTGATAGCCGCAGGCCTCTTCGCCGGGGCTGCACCTGCCTCGGCCGCAACCTACACCTTCAAAGGAGTGGTCAAGGGAAAACCGACGGCCACGGCAACGGCCACCGTGCTGGGCGACGTGTGGGTGGGTGCGTACACCAATGACGACCGGGCCGACTTCGTTGCTGGTGCTTGGTCCGCTCCCGATGGCTCCTACAGTTTCACCGTGCCGGCCGCCGGCAGCTACAAAATGTGGACCACCTGCAGCAGCGGCCCCTGCTCCGCCACCTACGCCGGCGAGTGGAACGTGAACCAGTCCGGCTCCTACGGTTCGACGCCGGTTGCGGTCACCGATGCTGCCCCCACCACCACTTACAACCCGCAGTTGGAAGCCTTCGGCAGCATGAGTGGCCGGGTCACCAATAAGGCAGGCCAGCCGCTGACAGCAGTGTCCGTCTCAGCCTCGCCCAGCGGCGGCGGACAAGTAAGCAGCACGAAGCCCGATGCCAACGGTTACTTCAGCCTCACCAAGATCCCGCCCAACCAGGCGTACATCAGCGTCCGGGACGAATCGGGCCAGCGCCTCTATCTGGAGCAGTACTGGACCGGCACCGGCACCGTAGACACCTACACGGCGGCTACCGTACCGTCGGGAGTCGCCTGGACCAACGTGAACTTCGTCCTCAAGGATGAAACCATCATCGAAGCCACGGTGACAGACACCGCTGGCGCGCCGATCGCCGACGTCGGCTACATCCCGTGGGTCTACAACGACGCAACGGGAGCCTGGGACGGACCCCAGATGGGCCCCCTCACCTCTGATGCGCAGGGCAAGATCTACTGGCGGATGGCGGTGGGCAAGAAGTACAAGCTCTGCGTCTCGGACACTTTCTACGATGGCACGCCCCGCGAAAAGCGTTACAAGTCCGAGTGCTACGACAACACCCCCACCAAGGACACGGCCACTGTCCTGACGGCAACCGCTGCTGGTCAACGCGTGAAGCTGACCATGCAGCTGGACGTAGCGGGTCTGTCGTTGGCGCCCGGCAAGCCCTTCGTGTACGGCTCAGCCCAGGCAGGGCAAACACTTACCGTTGACCCCGGCGTATGGGGTCCCGCTCCGGTAGCCCTGGCCTACCAGTGGCAGCGCTCCACTGACGGTACCGAACTGCAGGACATCGCAGGTGCTACCGCGCCTACCTATGTGCCCACCGCTGCCGACGCCGGGTATGATATCTGGGCAAGAGTATCGGGTTCCAAGGCCGGGTATGCTCCGCACTACGACACGGTGCACGCCGGTAAATCGGGCGCCGAGGCTGTCACGGCCTCCAAGCCCTTCACTATCCTGGGTACGCCCAGCGCCGGAAATACCCTGACCGTGGACCACGGCATTTTGACCCCCGCGCCCGACTTTGGCCCCTATTACGACTGGTTCGTCAACGGCGTCCAGGACTACAGGTCGAACCTGAAAACTTTCGTCCTGCAGGCCTCAGACGCCGGCAAAAAAGTCACGGCCCGGCTCAGCGTCCACGACTGGCCGCTCCAGCCGTACTACGGCCAGGCCTCCGTCACTGTTGCTGCAGGTACTTTGACTGCTCCGGTCCCCACGGTTTCGGGGACGGCGAAGGTTGGTTCGGCGTTGACGGCTGTTCCCGGGACATGGGGTCCGGCTCCGGTGACGCTGGCGTATCAGTGGTTCCGCAGCGGTGTCGCGGTGACCGGTGCTACGTCAGCCTCCTACACCTTGGCTGCTGCTGACCTCGGCAAGACCATGACAGTCCGGGTCACGGGTTCCAAGACCGGATTTACGACGACGGCGAAGACCTCCGCCGCAACTGCCGCCGTCGCGGCGGGCACGCTGACTGCGCCCACTCCCACCATCTCGGGAACCAAAACAGTGGGCAGCACACTCACCGCGACCCCCGGCGCATGGGGACCGGCTCCGGTGACGCTGGCGTATCAGTGGTTCCGGAGCGGTGTCGCGTTGACGGGTGCTACGTCAGCTACCTACACCTTGGCTGCTGCTGACCTCGGCAAGACCATGACAGTCCAGGTGACCGGAACGAAAGCCGGGTTTACGACGGCGGCGAAGACCTCCGCTGCGACTGCTGCGGTGGCAGTGGGAACGTTGACCGCTCCGGTGCCGACGGTTTCGGGGACGGCGAAGGTTGGTTCGGCGTTGACGGCTGTTCCCGGGGCGTGGGGTCCGGCCCCGGTGACGCTGGCCTACCAGTGGTTCCGGAGCGGTGTTGCGGTAACAGGTGCTACTTCTGCTTCCTACACCTTGGCTGCTGCTGACCTCGGCAAGACCATGACGGTCCGGGTGACCGGGTCCAAGACCGGATTTACGACGACGGCAAAAACCTCCGCTGCGACTGCTGCCGTGGCGGCGGGCACCTTGACTGCGCCCACTCCCACCATCTCAGGAACCAAAACAGTAGGCAGCACACTTACCGCGACCCCCGGCGTGTGGGGCCCTGCTCCGGTGACGTTGACCTACCAGTGGTTCCGTGGAAGCACTGCCATTTCAGGCGCCACCGCCCAGACCTACAAACTGGTCGCCGCGGACAAGGGAAGCGCCATCAAAGTACGCGTGACGGGCACCAAAACTGCGTACACCACACTGGCCCGCTACTCTGCGGCCACGGCACTGATCGGCTGATCCGCGACCATCGACTGAGCCGCGAACGCCGGGAGGACCCGCGGAACAACCTTGCCTGGAGAGGCCTCCCCCTGTCTGGAGTTAGTGGGTAGCCTGCACCTCTATCCGAGGTTTTCCTTCAGCAACGCACGGTGCTCGACGGCGGCAGTCGAGTGGAGCGCGCGGCCGGCCTCGGTCAGCTCCAGGAACAACGAACGGCGGTCATCCACGCAGGTTTGGCGCGAGACCAGGCCCGCCTTCTCCAGCCGGTCGACAACCTTGGAAACTGCACTTTGCGTCATGGGGGTGCGCTCTCCCAACGCCTTCATCCGGCATGCAGACTCTTCGCTTTCGGCCACGAGATCCAGGATTTCGAACTCGTTCAGGCCGATGTCGAACTTGGCTTCCAGGGCGCGGTCGATAGCTCCCGCGGTACGGAAGTAGGAGTTTTGGATGCTGCGCCACTGCTCAACCAGCTGACGGTCATGCGTCGTTGCCATGCCCTGATTCTAGTTCATTACGCCATTTGAATCCACGTCATAAGATTCTTCGTCATTGAATGACACATCATCGTAGTCCTTGTCATTGAATGACGCGTCATATAGATTGATCGCATGACATCACCCACCACCCTCAAAACTTCCACCGAGCCACCCTTGGTTTCAGCCGTCCGCTGGACGCGGGCACAGTGGCTGCTGCTGATGGTTGTTTGCACCGTCCTGGCCCTTGATGGGCTGGATGTCTCCATGGTTGGCGTCGCTCTGCCTTCCATCGGACAGGAACTCAACCTCGGAACCGATTCCCTGCAGTGGATCGTCTCCGCCTACGTCCTTGGCTACGGGAGCCTGTTGCTCCTCGGCGGCCGACTCGCGGACCTGTTGGGCCGCCGTCGAATCTTCCTCATTGCGCTGACAGTGTTCGCCGCAGCGTCGCTCCTGGGCGGGTTGGTGGACGATCCCGCCATCCTCATCGCCACAAGGTTCATCAAGGGCCTCGCGGCCGCTTTCACTGCACCCACCGGATTCTCCATCATCACCACCAACTTCGCGGAGGGACGCGAGCGCAACAAGGCGCTGTCCATCTTCACCACGTTCGGTGCCAGCGGTTTCTCGCTGGGCCTGGTGGTGGGCGGGCTGATGACCAGCCTCAGCTGGCGTTGGACGTTCCTGGTCTCGGTGCCCATCGCGGTGGTGGTTGTCCTGTTGGGCATCAAGTTCATTCCCAAGGACAAGCCGTCCGTTGAAGACAGCGGGCACGACATCTGGGGTGCAGTGACCCTGGCGCTGGGCATGCTTGGCCTCGTGTACACCTTGGTGTCAGCACCGGAACAAGGCTGGGGATCTGTGGCAACAATCGCCGGATTCGCAGTCTCCGTTGCCGTACTGGCAGCCTTCGCGGTGATCGAAAACAAGGTCAAGCACCCGCTGATCCGCTTCAGCATCCTTAAGGAAGGTTGGGTGGCCAGGGCCAACCTCAGCGCGGTGGGGCTGTTCGGCTCCTACCTGAGCTTCCAGTTCATCGTCACCATGTTCCTGCAGTCCGTCCTCGGCTGGACACCGCTGGGAATGGCCTTGGCCCTGCTGCCGGCGGGCTTGTTGGTGGCGACCAGTGCACCCTTCGCGGACCGGCTCATCGAGAAGTTCGGTGCGACGCAACTGATCTTGACGGGCCTCACCGCCCTCGGGTTGGGCTACGTCCTGTTCCTGCGCGTCGGCACCACGCCAAACTACGTGTTGGACATCCTGCCGTCGGTGGTCCTCCTGGGCATCGGCTTCGCACTGGCCTTCCCGTCCATCAACGTACAGGCCACGGCCGGAATCAAGGACTCCGAACAGGGTCTCGCCGCCGGCCTGATCCAAACGAGCACCCAGGTGGGAGCGGCGCTGGTCCTGGCAGTCACCACGGCCCTGGTCAGCGGCCACGGTCAAGCCGCCGGGACCGTCAGCGCCCAGGCGATGCTGGAACAGTACCGTCCGGGACTGATCCTGAGTGCCGCCGTCGCCATCGCCGCCTTGCTGGTGGCCGCGGCACCGAAACGACGCCGCGTCCGCAGCTAATACCCGCGTTTTTGTACAGGTAATGCCCTAATGCGTCCGCATTAGGGCATTACCTGTACAGAATCTCCCCTGTACACCTCCGCTAAATGGAGGTCGAATGGGATGCATGAGGAACTACCTCACCGAGTACAGGCACGAACTGCAGCGCACCTTCACGGGAACGTCGGGCACGCCTCCGGAGTGGGTGCCGCGCCTCGCAGACGGGAACGACGCCGGATATCACCTTCCGGGGTCGGCTGTCTGGGCGGTGCATGGCCATGTGGCCACCATCGTGGCCGGGATCCGGGTCTTGTTGATGCAGGCCCTCCATCCAGGTGCGCTGGCCGGGGTGTACGAGCATTCGGGGTTCCAGAAAGACCCCCTGGGCAGGCTCGCCAACACCGTGCGATGGATCTTCACCGTGACCTATGGCTCCACCGAGGCCGCCGAAGCCGCAACCTCCCGTGTCCGGAAGATCCACGAACGCGTCCGCGGGACCTACATGGATGGCAACGGAGTCCAACGACAGTACGCCGCCAATGATCCCGAACTCCTCCGCTGGGTCCATGTCACCTACGCGGAGTCCTTCATCACCGCCAACAGGATCTGGGGCCGGCCGATCCCTGGCGGTCCGGATGCTTATGTCCGCGAGTGGGCAGCAGCGGGACGGCTCATGGGAGTGACCGATCCCCCGCTCACCGAGGCCCAGGTCCACGACGAGCTGGAGCAGTGGTACGCCTCCGGGATCCTGCGGGCCGATGAGCGTCTGGCCGAGACGGTGTCGTTCATTCGCTATCCGCCACTGAGCCCGCTGCTCCAACCCGGTTACCGCATATTGTTCGCGGCCGCCGTCGCGAGTCTTGAACCCAAGTATCGAGACCTGCTCGGTCTTCGTCCCGCCCGGCTTGGTCCCGTGCGCCTGCCCGTCATCTCGGCGGCACGGGGCGTGCTGGGGATGGTGCGTTTTGCCTTGGGCTCCCGTGGTCCGAGCGAGCAAGCGGCCCGCCGAAGGTTGCAAAGGCTGGGCTACGCGGAAGCTTAAAAGCGAAAGCCAACCCCTCGACGCAAGCCCACGTTATATGGGCCCGCCGAGGGGTTGGCTTTCAACCTTTTCGCGCGTGCTTTCAGCCGAGAGCTCACCCCTCGGCGCATGCCCTTAGATCAAGTGATCGGACAAGTGGTTCGGCGTGCCGAAGCGGTGGGCCGTGATGGACACAGCTTGCTCGCGGAGGAACGGCAGCATCTCGATCCGACCGGCCTGCGTTACGTCGCCGTGGTAGACCGCGACGTCCGGACGGCCACCCATGGCTGCGCTCAGCGCGGCGAAGTCGCCACCGATCAGGCGGATCCGGCCGGCGTCGAAGCTGGCCGCACGGGCCAGCCACGCGGCGTCGTCCTCGATCCGGACGCTGACGCCCAGGTTCGCGAACACGGTGACCACAGCGTCGGGAAGTACGACGGCGGAGCTCACCGTCAGCTTCGAGCCCGCCACTGCACCGGCTGCTACGACGCGCAGCAACTCAGCGAGCCGCTCGCCTTCGGAGAGGCGGATGGTGACGGGGAGGGAGCGGTAGCGGAAGACGTTGCGCTCTGCGGACAGGGCGGAGACGTCCTTGCTGGTGCCGAACTCGGATTCCCACGCTGCGGCGTCGCTGAAGAGTGACTGCTGCAGCATCTGAAGCTCGTCAGCCGTCACATCAGCGGACTTTGCAGCAGAGAGCAGCTGCGCGGCCGCACCCTGGAGCACGGTGCCACGCTTGGCCTTCGCTTCGGCGGGAAGCCAGCTGCCGAGGCCGATCAGGTAGTTGGGTCCACCGGCCTTGGTTCCGGCACCAACAGCCGACTTCTTCCATCCACCGAACGGCTGGCGCTGGACGATCGCACCGGTGATGCCACGGTTGACGTACAAGTTGCCCGCCTGGATGGTGTCCAGCCAGACGCCCATTTCGGCCGAGTCCAGGGAGTGCAGGCCAGCGGTGAGGCCGTACTCGATCTCGTTCTGGATGGCGATGGCTTCCTCGAGGGTCTCAGCAGTCATGACGCCCAGGACCGGGCCGAAGAACTCGGTCAGGTGGAAGTAGGAGCCACGCTTGACGCCCGAGCGGATGCCCGGGGACCACAAGCGGCCGGTTTCGTCGAGGCGCTCAGGCTTGACTGCCCAGGTTTCGCCGTCGCCCAGGGTGGTGAGGGCGTTCAGGAGCTTGCCGTTGGCGGCCTCGATGATCGGCCCCATCTGGGTGGTGGCATCTTCCGGGTAGCCGACGGTCAGTGAGCGGGCAGCGTCGATCAGCTGGTTGTGGAAGCGGGCGCTCTTGGCAACCGAACCGACCAGGATCACCAGTGAGGCAGCCGAGCACTTCTGGCCGGCGTGACCGAAGGCCGAGTACACGACGTCCTTGGCAGCGAGGTCCAGGTCGGCACTCGGGGTGACGATGATGGCGTTCTTGCCGGAGGTCTCCGCGAGCAGCGGCAGGTCCTGGCGGAAGGAACGGAACAGCTCAGCGGTTTCGTAGCCACCGGTGAGGATGACCCGGTCAACGCTCGGGTGCGAAACCAGCTGGGTGCCCAGCTCACGTTCTTCAAGCTGCACGAGTGCCAGCACTTCGCGCGGCACACCGGCTTCCCACAGCGCATCCACCATGACCGAACCGGAGCGGCGGGCCTGCTTTGCAGGCTTGATCACGACGGCGGAACCTGAGGCGAGCGCTGCGAGCGTCGAGCCTGCGGGGATCGCCACCGGGAAGTTCCACGGCGGTGTCACCACGGTGAGGTTGGCTGGGACGAACGTGGCGCCGTCGACCGTTTCCAGGTCCTTGGCGCGCTCGGCGTAGTAGTGCGCGAAGTCGATCGCTTCGCTGACCTCGGGGTCGCCTTGGTCGATGGTCTTGCCGGTTTCGGAAGCCATGACCTCCAGAAGCTCGGCACGGCGGGCTTCGAGGACTTCGCCGGCGCGGTGCAGGATGGCTGCACGCTCGGCAGCCGGACGGGCGCCCCAGGCCTTGCCGTGATCGACGGCGGTGGCGATGATCCGGTCCAGCTGGGCGGCGTCGGAGACCTTGGTGGACTCGACGATCTTGTCGCCTGCGGTGGAACCGGGGATTCGGGCGAGGATGTCCCGGCCCCATGCACGGTTGGCGGGGAGGGCCGGGTCAGTGTCGGGGGTGTTGCTGAAGCCCTCGAGCGGCGCGGGCTCGGCCGGGAGGCGGCGATCCTGCTTGCGGTTGGGGCCCGGGACCTCGGCCGTCATGCCGGCCAGGGAATCCAGGAAGCGCTTCTGCTCACGCTGGAACAGGGCTTCATTTTCGCTCAGTTCGAAGACAGCGGACATGAAGTTTTCCTGGCTGGCGCCTTCTTCGAGGCGGCGGATCAGGTATGCGATGGCGACGTCGAACTCGCCCGGGTGGACCACCGGTGTGTAGAGCAGGAGGCTGCCGACGTCCTTGCGGACCGCGGTGGCCTGGCCGGTTGCCATGCCCAGGAGCATTTCGAACTCGATGCCCTTGGTGACGCCACGTTCCTTGGCCAGCAGCCAGGCGAAAGCGACGTCAAAGAGGTTGTGGCCTGCGACGCCGATGCGGACTGCGTCAACGCGCTCCGGGGTGAGGGCGTAGTTGATGACGTTCTTGTAGCTGGTGTCCGAGTCCTGCTTGGTACCCCAGGTGGCCAGCGGCCAGTCATGCAGGGAGGCTTCAACCTGCTCCATGGGAAGGTTGGCGCCCTTGACCACGCGGACCTTGATGGGGGCACCGCCCTGGGCACGGCGGGCAGTCGCCCATTCCTGCAGTTCCTGCATGGCACCGAGCGCGTCCGGGAGGTAGGCCTGGAGGACGATGCCGGCCTCGAGGTTCTTGAACTCGGGCATGTCCAGGATGCGCTTGAACACCGCGATGGTCATGCTGAGGTCCTTGTATTCCTCCATGTCCAGGTTGATGAACTTGGGCTTGGGGAAGGACGCTGCGAGGCGGTAGAGCGGGGTGAGCTTCTCCACTACGTGGTCGACGGCTTCGTCGAAGGCCCACGGGGAGTGCGGTGCAACGGTGGAGGACTCCTTGATGGAGACGTAGTCCACATCTTCGCGGGCAAGGAGCTTCAGGGTGCCTTCCAGGCGGCGCTGCGCTTCGTGCTCACCCAGGACGGCTTCGCCCAGGAGGTTCACGTTCAGGTGCACACCGTCCTGGCGGATCTTGGCGATGGCCGGGCCGAGCTTGGCGTCCGTGGCATCCACGATCAGGTGGCCCACCATTTCGCGGAGCACACGACGGGCGATCGGGATGACAACCTGCGGGACGATCGGGGCCATGACGCCGCCAACGCGGACAGCGCTGCGCATGTACCACGGGAGGAACTTGGGGACCTTCGGAGCCAGTTCGGCGAGTTTACGGCCGGCGACCGACAAGTCCTCGGGGCGGATGACGCCGTCGACGAATCCAACCGTGAAGTCCAAGCCGTTCGGGTCCTTCAGGACGCCGGCGAGGCGCTGGGCGGACACGTCGACCGGGATCTTACTGGCTTCGGTCAGCCAGTGGCGGACCAAGGCAATGGCTTCCTGGGCCAAAGCGTCGAACTGTCCGGAATCCTGGGTGCTCGGGGCGGTGGCATCCGGGATGGTGCTGGTCATGGGGGCTCCTTCTGAGACGGAGAAGTTTGTTTGTTTCCATCAGTATGGATCTACAATCACGTTAGGAAAAGCGATCTTTTCTGACGAATATTGATTACCCTTCCCGATGCTTTGGAGGCCACCGTGCTGGACGTCCGCAGACTGCGTTTGCTGCACGAACTAAAGATCCGCGGAACCCTCGCGGAGGTGGCTGACGCGATGCAGTACAGCCCGTCTTCAGTGTCCCAGCAGTTGACCTTGCTGGAGAAGGAAGCGGGGGTCGAATTGCTCCGGAAAGCAGGGCGCCGCGTGCAACTGACGCCCCAGGCCGAAATCCTGGTGGCACACACTGCCGCACTGCTGGAGACCCTGGAGCGGGCAGAAACCGAACTCGCGGCATCGCTCTCCATGGTCACAGGGACGGTCCGCTTGGCCGTCTTCCAATCCGCCGCCTTGGCACTCCTTCCGGACTTCCTCAGCATCATGCGCCAGGAGTACCCGGAGGTGCGCGTGGAAATGACCCAGCGCGAACCCGAAACAGCCCTCTATGAAACGTGGGCGCGGGACTTCGACCTGGTGGTGGCCGAGCAATACCCGGGCCACGCGGCCCCGCACCACAGCGGCCTGGACCGCGTCATCCTCACCAGCGACGCCATCCGCCTGGCCACTCCCCCAGTGGGACTCGGCGGCGAGACCGTTTCCTCCCTTGCGGACACCGCGTCGATGCCGTGGGTCATGGAGCCCCGGGGTGCCGCTTCCCGGCATTGGGCAGAGCAGGCCTGCCGCTCGGCCGGCTTCGAACCCGACGTGCGTTATGAAACAGCCGACCTTCAAGCCCAGATCCGGCTCATCGAATCCGGGAACGCCGTGGCCCTGATGCCGGACCTCGTCTGGACGGGGCGCACGCGGACGGTTCAGCTGCTGGATCTTCCGGGCCTGCCGAAACGAACCGTCTTCACCTCCACCAGGACCGCCGGCCGCATCCATCCCGCCACAGCGGCGTGCCGCGAAGTGCTGGAACGGGTGGCGGCAGCACAGCAGCTGGATGCCGAGCAACAGGCGGACGCTGACTAGCCCGGCTCCATGCGACGGCGTCCGGGAACGCAAAAGGCCCCAGTCCGAAGACTGGGGCCAACCGCGGAGAATGGGGGATTTGAACCCCCGAGGGCGTTAACCCAACACGCGTTCCAGGCGTGCGCCATAGGCCGCTAGGCGAATTCTCCTTGCTTCCGATTCGAAAGCAGATACTACTGTACCTGAGAATTTCGGCATCGTGTAATCGGGCCGTTTGGGCACCCTTGGACCGGCTTGGCGAAGTGCCGCTTAACGGAAAAATGGACGCCCCCAACGCGCCCATTCTTGCGGTATCACCGTTGAGCCACCGGGTCCGGCCCCTCGCCCCCAGGCCCCGCAGCTCACAATCTTGAGATTGCCCCAATCGGTGTACATACCCATGGTCCGCTGCCGCCTATGGATTTGCAATGGCTGAGACCTGTTTGTAGCCGAAGTTACTGACAAAATGTCCCCATGACGCAGCTTCATGCTTTGGTGGTTTACGTACCGGAGACTCACATTGAAGAGTGAACGGCTGGCGGTGTTTCGCGCAGCCCAGCCACCCGCCGTCGAGCGTTTTCCACACCCCCTTCGGGCCGATTCGAACCCCGAAGTAAGTTCGGGTAAGCTTGTCGACGGCCCCTCATGTGGCGTCATCCTGTTGAACTCCCCCAGGACCGGAAGGTAGCAAGGGTAGATGGGCTCTGGCGGGTGCATGAGGGGTCACTTACTTTAAATGTCAGTCCCTATAGGTAGGTTTCCCCTGTGACTGTTACAACTGCCCTGTACCGCAGGTATCGCCCGGACTCTTTCGCGGACGTTATCGGGCAGGAACACGTCACAGAGCCGCTGATGACGGCCCTCCGGAAGAACCGCGTGAACCACGCCTACCTCTTCTCCGGCCCCCGCGGCTGCGGCAAGACCACCTCTGCGCGCATCCTCGCCCGCTGCCTGAACTGCGCCGAGGGCCCCACTGACACCCCCTGCGGCAAGTGCCCCAGCTGCATCGAACTCGCCCGCGGCGGCTCCGGCTCGCTCGATGTCATCGAGATCGACGCCGCCAGCCACGGTGGCGTCGACGACGCCCGCGACCTCCGTGAACGCGCAACCTTCGCTCCCGTCCGGGACCGCTACAAGATCTTCATCATTGACGAGGCCCACATGGTCACGTCGGCAGGCTTCAACGCGCTCCTGAAGATCGTCGAAGAGCCACCGGAACACATCAAGTTCATCTTTGCCACCACCGAGCCGGACAAGGTCATCGGGACCATCCGCTCCCGCACGCACCACTACCCCTTCCGGTTGGTGCCGCCCGAGCCGCTCATGCAGTACCTCGAGCTCCTCTGCCAGCAGGAAAACGTTCCGGTCGCTCCC
This sequence comes from Arthrobacter sp. AK01, assembly GCF_021109375.1. NCBI lineage: Bacteria > Bacillati > Actinomycetota > Actinomycetes > Micrococcales > Micrococcaceae > Arthrobacter > Arthrobacter sp. AK01. The sequence goes on along the minus strand of NZ_JAJOHP010000027.1, from coordinate 20,869 downwards.
GGCGTGCTTTCGCTGGTGATCCGCGCGGGTGGCGGCTCTGTCCGCGACACCCTCTCCGTGTTGGACCAGCTCATGGCGGGCGCCGGACCCAACGGGCTGGACTACGAACTCGCCGTCGCGCTGCTTGGCTACACGCACGCTTCCTTGTTGGACGACATCGTTGATGCCGTCGCCGCCGCCGATGCCGCTACTGTTTTCAGGGCCGTGGACCGTGTCATCCAGACCGGCCACGATCCCCGGCGCTTCGTCGAGGATCTGCTGGAACGCTTCCGCGACCTCATCATCGTCCAGGCGATGCCCGAGAGCGCGCAGGCGATTCTCCGCGGGATGCCCGCCGACCAGATCGCGCGTATGCGCAACCAGGCAACCAACCTGGGCGCAGCCGAACTCTCACGGGCAGCGGACGTCACCAACACGGCGCTCACCGAGATGACCGGCGCCACCTCGCCTCGGCTGCACCTTGAGCTGCTGTGCGCGCGCATCCTCCTGCCCAGCGCTGAACAGACCGAGCGGGGCATTGCGGCCCGCATCGACCGCGTGGAACGTCGCCTGAATTACACGGGCGACGGCGGCGCGCCAGCTGTTGCTGCTGGCCAGGCTGCTGCTGCTGCTGCTGCTGGCCAGTCTGCTGCTGCTGGCCAGGCTGCTGCTGCGCCTGTTGCTCAGTCGACGCCGGTCCCCGCCTCCGCGCCAGTGGCACCCGCTGCCGTTGAGCCGACCCCGGCCGCACCGGTACCCCCTGCAGCGACGCCCGTTCCAGTACCGGCCGATGAGGCTGGGGCGCGTGAGGCCATCACAGCGCCACGGGTGTCCACCAACGACTGGCCTGTTGAGGACCGCCTGGCATCCGGTCGCGCTCCGCAGGCTGCTGAATCCGTGGCGGCTCCAGCCCTTGCGGATCGGGTCCAGGAACCAACCTCGCAGCCCGAGCCTGTACAAGCGCCGACGCCAGCACCATCCCAAGCAGCACCAGCCGTTCAAGCCCCAGCGCAAGCTGCGCCCCAGGCGCCGGCTCCGCAGCCCGCTCAAACGGCAGGACCTGCTGCTTCTGGAGGACCTGCTGCTTCCGGAGGCAGCGGCGATGTTGAGGCCTTGCGCCGCGCATGGCCGGATGTCCTGCAGACGTTGACCAAGATCAAGCGCAGCACGTGGGCGCTCGTGGAACCGAACGCCCAAGTGGCGCAGTTCGACGGGCAGGTGCTGACTCTCGCGTTCACCACGGGCGGCCTTGCCGGCGCGTTTGGACGTGCGGACCACTCCGAGAACCTTCGCCAGGCAATCCACAAGACCCTCGGCATCGACTGCCAGATCGTGGCAGTCGCTGGCGGCAACAGCTCAGCGAGCTCTGAGCCAAACCCAAAAGCGCCTACTAGCCGGGAAACTCCGGCTGCTTCATCGTCAACAGGCGCCCCGGCGTCGGCTGATGATGAATCGCCAGCAGGCAACGCATCGTCAGCAGCGTCGTCGTCAGCAGAATCGCGACCAGCCCCGGTTTCAGCTGTCGACTCCGCTTGGGGTCTTGCCCCCGCCAGCCCTGCGGCTGCAGGGACAACGTCAGCGACCACTCCGTTGCCGACGGAATCCACTCCGCCGGAAATGCCCGCGACGGCGGCAGCACCAACCACTCCTGCAGCAACAGCGACGGCGTCGGTAAATGCACCAACCACTCCGGCAGCACCCGCTCCTTCGCAGTCGACCCCAACGCCTGCCCCGGGCACAGCTGCGCCGGCGGGCACCCCTGCAGCAGCTGGAACCTCGGCACCTTTGAGCACCGAGTCCACCGGCGACTATTCGTACCCTGACGACGATTGGGGTCCCCCACTCGACGAGGATGCCCCGCCGCTGGATGAAGAGCCTCCGGCAGACTGGGAACCCCCATCCGGTTATGGCCAACAACAAAGCCCTGCCCCGGCTGCTGCAGCTGGCAGCCAGCGGCCCGCCGTCAACCAAGCGCCGGTGAACCAATCCCCGGCCAACCAACCACCGGCCAACCAGGCACCGGCGGCATCTTCCACGACCCCGACAGCCGCAGCTTCGGGCGCAGGGGGCAGCGCCGCGGTCGCGGCATCATCCGCCGACCCGTGGTCAAGGGCTGTGGAGCAGGCGCCGGGCACCTGGGTAGTGGGCACGGAATCCAACGTGGGCAAGCAGCCCGCCACGGCATCGGAAGTCGTCGAGCAGGCAACGGAGGCTCCGGATTACGAGCCAGCTGCAGCCCAGGTTCCGGAGAGCACCAACGGAGCGTACGGCCACCCAACCAATGCCGAGCAGAACCCAAGCTCCAGTTGGGACGTCGCACCGGCATCGAGTTGGCCTGCAACCCAATCCATGCCCGCCCCCGCAAGCGGCAGCATCCCGGCAGGCAGCAACCCGGGGGCCGGCAACGCTCCCGCAGTGTGGCCGTCCTTGGCGACGCAACCTGAGGAAGCGCATGGTTCGGTTGCGACGCTCGAGGAGGACGCGCCGTCGGGCAATCCCAACGGCCGTCAGAGCCTGTACCAGCGCCTGACGAACAGTCCTGAAGCCCAAGCCGGTCGTGTCCAAGCACCCGTGCGGACCCAGGCAGCGCCGGCCACCGTGGCTGAGGATATCCCCAGCCCGGAGGACGAAACCATCGAGGAATCGAGGGTCTTTGGTCGGGCTGCGGTGGAGCGTATTCTGGGCGGAAAGCTGATCGAAGAGCGCGCCTTGGACGGTTCTCCTCTGCAACCCCGCTGACTCCAGCATTGATTTCAAACAAATGAGGACATTGTGTACGAAGGTGCAGTTCAAGAGCTGATTGATGAGCTCGGCCGGCTTCCCGGTGTGGGCCCGAAATCGGCGCAGCGCCTGGCATTCCATATCCTTGAGGCCGATCCCGAGGATATGAAGCGCCTCGTCACGGCCATCACCACGGTCAAGGAACGCGTGAAGTTCTGCAGTGTCTGCTTCAACGTGACCGAGCAGGAAACGTGCAATATCTGCCGCGACCCGCGCCGTGATCCGTCGGTGATCTGCGTGGTTGAGGAGTCCAAGGACGTTCTGGCCGTTGAGCGTACGCGGTCCTTCCGCGGGCGCTATCACGTGCTGGGCGGGGCCATCAATCCCATTGCTGGAGTTGGTCCCGAGCAGCTGAGGATCCGGGAACTCCTGACACGCCTCAACGACGGCGCCATCCAGGAAATCATCATCGCCACGGACCCGAACCTTGAGGGCGAGGCCACGGCGACGTACTTGGCGCGCATGCTCAAATCGATCGGGATCACCGTGACACGGCTGGCCTCAGGCCTCCCTGTCGGTGGGGACCTTGAGTACGCCGACGAGGTCACGCTCGGCAGGGCCTTCGAGGGCAGGCGCAACGCACTGTTGTAGTCTCACAATCACAACAACACCGTCTTGGGGGTCCCGTGCGAGAGCTTGTGTACTACGTTGCCGTCAGCCTGGATGGATACATTGCCGGTCCCGGAGGCGAGTTCGACGCATTTCCGGTTGAGGGCGACCATATGGACGCACAAAATGAACGTTTCTCTGATGCCATACCTACGGCGATTGCCGACGCCATGGGCATCGAGCGCAGCGGGACGATGTTCGACACCGTATTGATGGGTTGGAACACCTACGCGGTAGGCCTGCCTTTCGGCATGACCAGCCCGTATCAGCATCTGCGGCAGGTGGTCTTTTCCCGGACCCGGTCCGAGGCTGACATCCCGGGAGACCACCCGAACCTTGCGCTGACCTCCGAAGATCCGGTGGAGGTCGTACGCCGGTTGAAATCCGAGCCAGGACAATCGATCTGGCTGTGTGGTGGCGGCAAGTTGGCCACTGCGCTCTCCGGTGAGATCGACAGGCTTGTGCTCAAACGAAGCCCGCTGCTCTTTGGCGATGGCATACCGCTCTTTGCGCCCGGCGCCTACCAGCCCAGCGCCTTCAAGGAGGTCTCCACGACGGCGTTCGCGTCGGGCGTCGTGATCTCGGAGTACGCGCGCCAAGACGCTAGCCGGAACCCGAACTAGCATTCTGCCGTCGCGCCATCAGCCAGCGACCCGGCGCCACGACCACTGCGGCCGCCAAGGCCTGGAGCGCCAGACCGGTCAGGAATACGGGCACCGAAGGAGCGAGTCCCGCGCTTGATTCCCCGCCGAGGCATGGAACCTCGCGGGAGGGCCCGTCGACAGCCCACTGAAGTCCGGACAATACCCACCCGATCTCATTGTCTGTGGCCACGAAGCCGGCACCAACGCTGCCCAACAGCAAAGCGGGGTTGGACGCTGCCACCCAGGCCACCCGATCCGTGTGCGCCACTTCCACCGGGCGGAGATCGCCCACGCACTGGTAGGAGACGACTCTGCCTGAGTCGTCCCGCTCCACGTTTACAGGCACGGAAGCCTGATCCATGGCGGTGGTTGCAGGAAGCAGCATGAGGGTGACCGCAACGTTTCCAACGCAAAGGAACGCCACCAACACCACAGCCAACGCCATGCCGGGCGCCACGCTTGCGAACAACGCCCGCGAACCAGAACCGATCAGCCCGAACAGGGCTGCTTCCAGGACAATCACGACGACGGCGGCACCGACCAGCGCGATCGGACCGCCGACGCTGATGCCCACCACGAGCAAAGCAACGCACACCGGCACGGCCAGGGCCACACCCCTCATGGCTCCTGCCAGCAGCAATTCCAGAACGCTTCCGCCCGCATGGCGGAAGCCCCAGCCGGTTCCCAATATGGCGGCCATCAACGCCAGGAACGCGGCCATGATCAACAAGACGGCGCCGGCCACCGTACTTTGGAACCACCCGTTGGATTCTCCCCAGCTGACGAAGCCGACGGCCATCCCCCATGAGAGTGCCACCCCGGCCGCGCTGGCAACCCAGAACCACCACGAAGCGAGGGATTGGCGGGCGATCTGCCATGCCTGGGCAACAGCATTTGTGAACACCGCACGGGTACGGGCAGGCGAATCCGGCCCAGTCCGCGGAGCATCGGGAACCCGCCGCTGATCATCGATCATCCCGCCACCGATGACCTCATACTCGGGCTCATTCCATCCCGGACCCGAACTGCCCGGATGGTCAGGGACGCCGGCCATCGCCTCTCGCACTCCTCATGAATTGGATGGTACGCCGGGCATGCCCGGGAGCAATACGTGCCGGCCGCTTCTACGTTCACAGTCGGGACCCAGCGGGAGGTGGCAGCATGGGTGCATGGTCCGTGTTCCCGGCTTTCCCGAGTCCTTCCGTCGTCCCAAGCCCATCAAGCCCAAGCCAGGCCAGGAATCGGTGTGGGATTACCCGCGGCCGCCCAGGGTTGAACCACGCCCGGAACGGATCGTGGTTCGGCTTGGCGGCCAGGTGATTGCGGACTCCACCGATTCCGTGAGGGTTTTGGAAACCAGCCATCCACCGGTCTATTACCTGCCGTTGGATGCCTTTCCCCCGGGTGTCCTCATTCCCCGGGAAGGCACCAGCTTCTGCGAGTTCAAGGGAGAGGCATACTATTTCGATGTCGTTGCCGGCGGAAAGATAGTTTCCCGTGGCGGGTGGACCTACCCGAGGCCAGCCCGGGGTTTCGAGGCCCTCAGCAGCCGGGTGGCCCTCTACCCGGAGCATATGGATTCCTGTGAGGTGAACGGCGAGCAGGTGACCTTCCAGGACGGTAGCTTCTACGGCGGCTGGATCACCCAGCAGATCGTGGGCCCGTTCAAGGGTGGTCCAGGCACGTCCGGGTGGTAGCCAACGCAGGCGGCCGCTATATGGTCACAATTCCTATCAGCCATGCACGCGGCGATAAACTGGGCAAATAAGCTACGCTGGCGTGCTCAAATTTGAAATTGGCATGCCGCGTTCGAACCCTATTGATGCAGTGAGGGTGCGCGCATGACTATGCCCACTACCGAAGTGAAGATCGAAGAGCTCTCCAACGAGGCTGCCATTACCAAGCAGCTGATCGTTCAGAAGTTCGGCGGTTCCTCGGTTGCCGATGCCGATGGCATCAAGCGGGTCGCACAGCGTGTCGTGGATGCGCAGAAGGCCGGCAACGAGGTTGTGGTTGTTGTTTCCGCAATGGGTGACACCACCGACGAACTCCTGGACCTTGCGGGGCAGGTCACTGACTCCGCTCCCGCCCGCGAAATGGACATGTTGTTGTCCGCCGGCGAACGAATTTCCATGGCCCTGCTTGCCATGGCCATCAACAAGTTCGGTGCCTCTGCACAGTCCTTCACGGGTTCCCAGGCAGGCATGATTACCGACGGCATCCACGGCAAGGCGCGGATTATCGACGTCGACCCCCACCGCATCCGCACCGCGCTGGACAAGGGGCACATCGCGATCGTGGCCGGCTTCCAAGGCATGAGCCGGATCACGAACGAAATCACCACCCTTGGCCGCGGCGGCTCGGACACTACGGCCGTTGCCCTCGCCGCAGCACTGGAAGCAGACGTCTGCGAGATCTACACGGACGTGGACGGCATTTACACTGCAGACCCCCGCGTGGTCACGTCCGCCCAGAAGATCGACCGTATCTCCAGCGAAGAAATGCTGGAGTTGGCCGCTTCGGGAGCCAAGATCCTGCACCTGCGTTGCGTGGAGTACGCCCGCCGCTTCGGTGTGCCGCTGCACGTCCGTTCCTCATTCAGCCAGCACGAAGGCACCTGGGTTATCCCCGGCGCCGACGAAAAGTTCAACATTCAAGAGGGAGTTGCCTTGGAGCAGCCAATCATCTCCGGCGTTGCACACGACCGGTCCGAAGCCAAGGTCACCGTAGTAGGCGTCCCGGACATCCCCGGCAAGGCTGCTGCGATTTTCCAGGTGATCGCCGATGCCCACTCGAACATCGACATGATTGTCCAGAACGTCTCCACCCACGGCACGGGCCGCACGGACATCTCGTTCACCCTGCCCATCGTTGAAGGCGCCGACGCCTTGGCAGCCCTGCGCGCCGCTGAGGGCCAGATCGGCTTCGAGAGCATCGAATACAACGAGCATGTCGGGAAGCTTTCCCTGATCGGCGCGGGCATGCGTTCGCACCCGGGTGTTTCGGCCACGTTCTTCAAGGCCCTCTCCGACGCCGGGATCAACATCGACATGATCTCCACCTCGGAAATCCGCATCTCCGTGGTGACCAGCGCTGACAAGCTGGATGACGCCGTCCGCGCCATCCACAACGCGTTCGAGCTCGACGGCGACGCTGAGGCAACCGTCTACGGCGGCACCGGCCGCTAGCCAGCCGCGGGCAACGCCCCCAAGTAAGGCAGATAACGCCGTTCTGAACCTTCAGAACGGCGTTATCTGTTACTCAGTTGGGTGGGGCGGTGCCAGCAGGACGTCAATGAGCTGCCGGAGGCCGTCCGCCATGTCAATGGATTTGTCGTAGAGCCACTGCAGTTGCAAGCCGTCGAAAGCGGCCACTGTCAGACGTGCCAGCATGACGGCGTCGACGTCTGTCCGGACTTCCCCGGATGCCTGACGCCGTTCGATGTCAGCGGCGATGTCCCGGACCACTGTCTCGTAGCGCTCTTTGAAGTAGCTGTGGGAGTCGTGCCCGGGATCATTTGCGGTTGCCGACGCCACTGCGTAAAGAGTGGTCAATCCAGGCTCGCGCTCGTTCCTTTCCGCGATGGGCGGCATCAGGTTCAGCCCCACATCTGCCTGGCCACTCACGGCGATTGAGCGCCGGTCCCGTTCGGCGAGGACGGCGGTGAGGAGTTCCTGCTTGCCCTTGAAGTAGTGAAAGAGGGTGGCTTCCTTGACACCCACGAGTTCGGCGACGCGCTTGAGCGCAGTTCCCTCAAACCCCTCGGTGGCAAAGACGTCCGTTGCTGTCTGGATGATCTGTTCGCGGCGTTCCGCACCCTTGGCGTACTGGCCCCGGGCCCTGGACGTTGACATCCGTTCAGTCTATTTCACAGCGTGAAAATCGAGTATCACTCGAATTTTTTCCTGAAAACCTAGTCACACTAGATTTTTGAAGCTAAAGTCATTGCAGCGGCCCAACGGTGGGCCACCCGTTCATCAGGAGGCAATGTGGCCCTCAATATCGATCAGCAGATGGCAGGCGCAGCAACCGCCGCCCCGGGCACCGGAAGCACCCAGCCCCAAACCGCGTCCCGTGCCTACGTCATCGGCATGCCCATCGCGAGCGCCGGTCTCTGGATGGCCGTTATTGCACCAGCACTGGTGGTCCTCGCCATCAAGGTTTCGGAGATCACCACCCCGGATACGCGCGCCGGAGCACTCAGTCTTGTGGCAGGAGTCGGGGCAGCCGTCGCGTTGCTCGCCAACCCATTCTTCGGACGCCTCAGCGACCGCACCACATCCCGATTCGGCATGCGGAAACCCTGGATCGTTGGAGGCTCACTGATAGGCCTGGCAGCGCTCTTCCTGCTGGGTTCGGCCACGGAGGTCGGAACCGTCCTCCTGGCCTGGGTTGTAGCACAGCTGGGCTTCAATGCGGCTCTCGCGGCCCTGGTCGCAACCCTTCCCGACCAAGCGGGCCCAGCGGAGCGCGGACGCCTCTCAGGCCTTATCGGCATGACACTTCCCATTGGACTTGTGTCCGCGGCCTTCTTCGCCCAGATGTTCGACAACGCCTTGCAGATGGCTGTGGTCCCCGGGATCGTGGGCACGGCAGTTGCCATCGCCTTTGCCTTCACGTTCAAGGACCGCGTCCTCACCGAGAAGCCGGCACCGCTGAACATCAAGGAGATTCTCGGTTCCTTCTACTTCAACCCCAAAGATCACCCCGGCCTGGGGTGGGCTTGGGTCACCAAGTTCTTGGTCTATGTGGGCTACTGCGCGGGCTTGCTCTACCTTCCATACTTCTTTACGGACCACCTCCACGTGGCCGAAACGCAGGTCACCAGCCTGGTGTTCCAGGCAACGCTGGTGAGCTCGGCAGGAACCGTCATCACCAGCCTCGCCGGCGGCTGGATCAGCGACCGCATCGGCAAGCGCAAGAGCATGGTGATCATGTCCGCGCTGATCATGATGGCGGGCCTGGTGGTCATCGCCACCAGCACAGGCACCGGCCAGGTCCTGGTTGGCCAAGGCATCCTCGGGCTGGGCCTCGGCATCTTCAGCGCCGTGGACGTCGCCCTCATCACTGACCTGCTGCCCAAGAACCAGTCGGAGAATGCCAAGACCTTTGGTGTCTTCAACATCGCACAGGCCCTTCCCCAGTCCCTGGTTCCCGCCATTGCCTTCCCGGTGATCGCCTTTGGCGGCTACCCCGCATTGTTCCTCGGTGGTGCAACAGTCGGCATCATCGGAGCCCTCCTCGTCACCCGTATCAAAGGAGTCAAGTAAATGAACCCCACCCTCCCGGCAGCTGTCACGGCGCCCCAGGCAGGAACACAGGATGCGGAGGCGAAGATCAGCGAACTCGCCCGAAGCCTCACGCTTGAGCAGCAGGTTCACCTTCTGACCGGCGCGGACGTCTGGTCCACCCACGCCATCCCGGAGATCGGACTGTCCCGCGTGGTCATGTCGGACGGGCCGGCAGGTGTCCGCGGCGAAGACTTTGATGAGCGCCACGACTCAGTCTCCTTGCCGTCGTCGTCCGCTTTGTCCGCAACCTGGAGCGTTGAGACGGCCCGCCGCTACGGACAGGTGCTGGGCCAGGAGGCGCGCCGCAAGGGCGTCCACGCGGTCCTTGGCCCCACCATCAACCTGCACCGCTCGCCCCTGGGCGGCCGCCACTTCGAGTGCATGAGCGAGGACCCGCATCTCACCGCCACCATGGCCGCCGGTTACGTTGCCGGCGTCCAGTCCATGGGAGTCGGCGCAACGCCCAAGCACTACCTGGCCAACGAGGCCGAAACCGAGCGTTTCACTGCCGACTCCGTGGTGGACGAACGCCCGCTCCGAGAGCTCTACCTGGCCGCGTTCGAGGACGCCATCACCGAGGCCCGCGCCTGGCTGGTCATGAGCTCCTACAACTCCATCAACGGCACCACCGCAAGCGAGAACACACTCCTTGAAACCCCGCTGTCCACCGAATGGGGCTTCGACGGCGTCGTAGTCTCCGACTGGACCGGCGTGCGCTCCATCGACGCCGCCAACGCCCACCAGGACCTCGAAATGCCCGGTCCAGTAGGCCACTGGGGCCCCAAGCTGCTGGCGGCCGTCAACGATGGCCGGGTCAGCCGGGACGCCATCCTGGAAAAGGTCACCCGCATCCTCCGCCTCGCCGCCCGGGTGGGATCCCTCGAAGGTTTCACTCCCGCAGTCACCCAGCTCCCCACGGAACTGGAAGGGGCCGCCGTCGCGCGTGAAGTTGCCGTCCGCGGCGCCGTGCTGGTCCGCAACAAGGGCCTGTTGCCGCTGGACGCCAAGGCGCTCGGCAGCGTTGCCGTGATCGGCCACAACGCGGACGAAGCGCGCACCCAGGGCGGCGGCAGCGCCACCGTGATGCCCAAGTACACCGTGTCGCCGCTGGAGGGGCTGCGGAAAGCGTTGCCCGACGACGTCAAGGTCATCTACGCGCGCGGCGCCAAGGTTGCCGAGGGCATCCAGGCTTTCCCCCGGACCTCACTGCACAACCCTGTCTCCAACGTGCCCGGAATCCGGGTGACGTTCCTGGCCGAAGACGGCACGGAGATCTCCGGCGAAGACCGCCTGGCCTCGCACCTGATCTGGTTCGGAGTAGGAATTCCCGACGGCGCCGCCTCCATCCGCATGGAAGCGGACTGGACAGCCGATACAGCAGGCGTCCACCACCTGGGCGTAGGTACCGTGGGCCGGATCCGCTTTGCCCTGGATGGTACCGAAGTCTTCAACAGCGAGCTTGAGGACGATACGAACGTCCTCGGCGCCGCGCTGTTCGATCCGCCCAAGACCGTCCACGCCCTCGAGACCGCGGCCGGGCAGACTGTCCGGATCGAGGCCGAGTACCAGTTGCCCAAGCAGCAGGCCATCCCGTTCACGGCCATCCTGCTGGGCGAGGAAACGGTGGTCACGGACCCGCAGGCGGAAATCGACGCCGCCGTGGATGCAGCCCGGAACTCCGACGTCGCCGTGGTGGTGGTGGGTACCAACGCGGCTATTGAATCCGAAGGCTTCGACCGCAAGGACCTGGACCTGCCTGGCTACCAGAACCAACTGGTGCAGGCCGTGGCTGCGGCCAACCCGCGCACCGTTGTGGTGGTGAACTCCGGCTCGCCAGTGCTCATGCCTTGGTTGGACGCGGTGGATGCGGTTTTGCTGGGCTGGTTCGGCGGCCAAGAGTTCGGCAGCGCCATCGCAGACATCCTGCTGGGCATCGAAGAGCCCGGCGGACGCTTGCCCACCACGTGGCCCGCCACGCTGGAAGACGTCCCGGTGTTGAACACCACGCCCGTTGACGGCAAGGTGGTCTACTCCGAGGGCATCCACATCGGCTACCGCGCTTGGCTCAAGCAGGAAGCCGCGGGGGGCGCAGCTCCTGCCCTGCCGTTCGGCTACGGACTCGGCTACACCACCTTCGAACTGGGCACAGCCCACGCCCCGCAGGTAGCGCAGGCCGGGAAGGATATTGTGGTGCACGTTCCCGTCAAGAACACCGGCACCCGCACGGGACGCGAAGTGGTCCAGGTGTATCTGGAACGCGCAGATTCCGCCGTGGACAGGCCGGTCCGCTGGCTCGCAGGCTACTCAGGAACGCACCTCGCTCCGGCTGGTACAGAGAGCGTTGAGATCCGCATTCCGGCCAAGGCATTTGCACATTACGACGGCGGCTGGCAGTTTGAACGGGGCACGTTCGGCCTGCTGGTGGGTCGCCACGCCGACGACGAATTTCAATCATTGGACATCGAACTCCGGTAATACAGGCGCGAAATCACCGTGCCTGGCAGCTTTTTTGGGCTGCCAGACACGTGGTTTTCGCCACAAGCGTCAGAACTGGGGTATGGTATGGAATTTTCGTGGCATGCTGTACGTTGCATACCCGGTAACCCCCTAACACGAAGAGGCATTAAAAAGTGGCAGCCGATTACGACGAACTCCGTACCGATGTAAAAGAGAACCAGGAGCAATCCCTCCAGGCTCTCCAATCCGCCAGCGCCCCCACGGCCAAGAGCGTCGTGCTGGAACTGGACGAAACCGATGGCCTTGACGCCAACGGCCCCGGCGGCGAAATCGTCGCTGAAGAACTGGTCATCCAGGTCATCCCGCAGGCTAACGACGAGTTCACTTGTCACTCCTGCTTCCTGGTCCGCCACCGCTCGCAGATCGCACGCGAGAAAGATGGCGTCGCCTACTGCACTGACTGCGAAGGCTAAGACGACCCACCACCCCGGCGGGCTAAACATCGTCAGGGAGTGCCGCCGTCGGGATTAAATTGCGGAAGGACCGGAGCAAGCGCTCCGGTCCTTCCGCAGTTAACAGCTTCTAGGGTCCCGCCCCTGGGCCGCCCACAGCCTTCTTGCGGCGATGGTTGACCATTCTGAGCTGGAGGATCCTGGCACCGCCTGCCAGGGCCACCAGCACGCCGCCGCCTACAGCTGCGATGAAGAGCGTGGTGCCGAGGGCCAGCGTCCCTTGGAGTCCGAAGAAGCGGACCGTGATCATGTCCTGGTTTTGGACAAAGAACACAATCAGCATCACCAGGACCACCAAGCCAACGGCCACAGCCACCCACAGGGCCGCGGTGCGGGTTGGCCTGGACGTGGGCGCCACCGAAGGCGGGGCGGTCCGATCCTGACGGGGAGCCTCGCTTGGAACCCCTGCAACATCATCCTGAAAACTCATCGACGACCCCCTTTTGTCACGGCATCACCCGCTTTCTACATCATAAGCATGCTGATGAGTTGCGCGATAGTCAGTGACGTACCGAGTAGTCAGTTGAGGTCGGGCCGGGATCGTTGTTCCGGACAGCGTAGTGATGGCCTTCGGAATCGGTCTCGACGTCGAAGTTCTTCAGATCCGCCTCGGAGGCGGTCTCAAAATCGTCATGCTTGTGCACTACAGGGGTATCCGTGTCACCGTGGGTTGCCGGTCCAAAGACGGACTGCAGCCGTTCAGTGACATGCTGGAATCCCTCCAACTTGCGTCCCATGTTCTTCCACCTCCTTTCTACGGGAGAGAAAGAGCGGCAGGGTCAGTGCATGCCGTTCAGTGAGGCAATTTTACGCCCAAATCCGTGAAAGAACGCCTACCGCAGCGACTTGTCATCCGGATTGCGGGGCACCACGTAGGTGCTGCCATCGGGGCGGCGGAGCGTTTCCCATTGCTGCGTCTCGGCCTGGCGCTGGGCGAGGAGCTTCCGGTTCGCTTCGGTCATTTCATGGTCGAGCGAACTGCTGTGCGCGGGGCCGAAAACAACCCTGAACTTCCCAGTGGCGCGCATGAACTTCCGGGTGAGAGATTCCTTGGCCACGCGGATCGACTCCTCTTTTTTAGACGGTTCAATGAGTCCATAGTACGCTAATTGTTAGTACACTAACCAATTGATCGGCGCGAGCTGACGCAGCAAGCCCAGGAGGCAGCCATGACGGCCATCGACGAGCCCGCCCAGGAGACTGACGACCTCCTCCTGGAGCGCCAACTTTGCTTTGCCCTGACCGTCGCGTCCCGCAGCGTGGTGGGCGTCTACAAGCCCGTGCTGGAACGGCTTGGACTAACCCATCCCCAGTACTTGGTGATGCTTGCCCTGTGGGAACGGAGCCCCCGGACGCTGAAGGACATCAGCGACAGCCTCCTCCATGATCCAGCCACCGTCTCCCCCCTGCTGAAGCGCCTCGAGGAAGCCGAGCTCATCACCCGCGAACGCGTGCCCGGCAACGAACGCGCCCTGGCCATCAAGCTGACAGAGAAGGGCGCCGCCCTCCGCAAGCAGGCGACTGCCGTCCCCGGCGAAATCCGCGAACGCCTGCAGCTCAGCCGCGAAGAGGTAGCCGAGCTCCACCAAGCCATGACCGGCCTGATCGCGGCAACCCAACGCAGCAGCTCAACCTGATACCAAACCGACAGCCAGTTTCCCTAGCCAAGCGCACAGCGGCAGTGGTCTGCTGGAAGCGGACACAGAGGCGGGCACCAAAAGTGCCACGTAAAATGGACGCAACCTAGGAGATTCCATGCGCACGCGATTTGTTCGGTACTTGTTGGCAGTCCTGGCCGTCGCTGGCCTCGCCGCATGCTCAGGCACCCCATCGCCAGGTTCGACGGGCAGCGCAACGCAGGCACCGTCGTCGTCGGCCCCCTCAAGCAGCAGCGCAACTCCCAGCGCGTCAGCAGCCACTGGCGCAGGCGATGCCGAGCTCTCCATCACGCTGATTGAAACGCCCGAAGCCGCACCGCAGACCTTCACCCTCGTCTGCACGGCCGGCGCGCCGGCCGCCGAAAGCAACCACCCGTCTGCTGCCGAAGCGTGCACATCCATCAAGAACAGCCCCTCCATCCTTAGCCCTGCCCCCACCAAGACCGACCAGGCCTGCACCATGCAATACGGCGGCCCGGCAACGGCCAAGGTGACCGGTGCCGTGGACGGCAAGGACGTCACGGCGGCGTTCAGCCGGACGGACGGCTGCCAGATCGCGCTATGGGACGCCGCCAAGAGCGTCCTCGGATCAGATGGCGGCCTCTAGGCCGCAGCACCTCCCCCAAGAGCAATGGCTCGGGCTGGAGGCAGCCCATCAAGCACGCGTCGCGCGCTACGCAGACCCGTACCTGGCTCGACGCTCGGCCGGTAGGAAGCACCCTGTAGAGGACTTCCTCTTCACGTACTACACCCAAAAACCGGGCCAACTGCTGCGCTGGCACCCTGGGGACGGCACAGTCCTCAGCGGTCCGCGCGCCCTTGAGCGTGCCACGTGGAAGTTCTACAGAACGCTCGACGACGGCGAACTCGCCTCACTCGGGCTTCCCGCGGGCACGCCAGCGGTCACCTTTGATCGCAGCAGCTTCGTGGCCGACCGCACCGAAGCCGTCCGCTTCGCGGGCATCATCCTCGCAGGCACAGCCAAGCGTCCGGCCCAGTTCGGGTGCTTCGGCCTGCACGAGTGGGCCATGGTGTACCGCCAGGAGAAGTTCGAGCTGCGGCACGAATACCTGCAATTGAGGCTCGGCGGTGAAGGAACGGACACGGTGGTGGAAGAGAACCGCATCCGCTGCTCCCACTTCGATGCGTTCCGTTTCTACACCCCTGATGCCATTCCCCTGAACGAGCTCGAACCCACCCGCGAAAACCAGCGGGCCATGGAGCAGCCGGGCTGCCTGCACGCCAACATGGACCTCTACAAGTGGGCGTACAAGCTGACCCCGGCACTGCCAAGCGAGCTGGTGATGGACTGCTTCGAGCTCTCGTGGCGGATCCGTGCCATGGACATGAAGGCCTCCCCGTACGATCTCGAAGAATGGGGCTACCCACCCATCAGGATCGAGACACCGCAGGGCAAGGCCGAGTACGTTGAATACCAGCGGGCTTTCGCAGCAGAATCCCAGGAGCTGCGGGCCCGCGTGCTCCAGGCAGTAGATCCGCTCCTCCATGAGCTGGGTGGATTGGCCGCCTGAGCACCCGCCGCCACCAGCGAAAGGTCACTATGGTTTCCCCCACGAGCGAGTCACCCAACAGCGAGTACGACGTCGACCTCACAGTCACGCTGACCGAGGCACCTGGCGCTGAGAGCCACGAATTCCACCTCCGGTCCGTCGCCGGCCTCCTCTCCCCTGACTCCGACTCACTGGACTCGAACTTGCCGGACGCACCTGCGGCGCTGGCCGCCGTCGAGCAGTTTGGCGAGGAGATCTTCTTCCCGGAACCCCGGCCGGACCGGATCTGCACGCAACAGTACGGCGGCCCCCAAGTAGCCGTGGTCACTGGTTGGTTCCGTGGACGCAAGGTCCACAGCCGTTTCAGCAGGACCGACGGCTGCGAGATTTCGCGCTGGAAAACCCTGGCGTCCCTGCTGGGAAACACCGGAGGCTCAACCGGCGCCGCATAGGCGGCGACCCCGCCCGCTCAACTTTCCCGGGGAGAGACCCGTCCTAAGCCGACTGATCGGCCTGCCGGGCGTGCATCCATTCGACCACTTGCGGCCAATGGATGCCGTCAGGGTTGATGGCTTGCAGATGGTCCAAATGGGGCAGCTGCCAGAAGTCGACCGCGTCGCCAAGGCTCGTGGCTTTAGCGCAGTATGCCTTGGAGTGGGCAACCGGGACCCTTTGGTCGTCTGAACCATGGACAACGAGCAGGGGCTTCCCTAGAGGCAACTGATGCACAGGAGAGTACCTCTCCAGCCGGGCGGGGAGGTCCCCTGCGTCGTCACCAATGAACCCCTTTACTGCACTCTCCCCCAGGTCTTCCCTGTAGGCCCGGGGTAAATCGGTGACGGGCGCCAGAGCTACAAAAGCGTCCAGAAGGCCACCATTGAGCATCCCAAGCTGGGCACCTACCGAGTGCCCAATTCCGACCACCTTCCTCGGGTTCCCTGATTCGGCACACCAGTCGAGCGCGCACTGCACAGCCCTCGAAACATCATTGACCATTGCGGATGGTGCCGGCGCTTGGCCGACCCGCCGGTACTCCACATTGGCAACCGCCCAGCCGCGCATGACCAGGTCTGCCGCAAGCGGCACCATGAGCTCAGCAGTGAAGGCCTCACGCCAGTACCCTCCATGCACCAGCACCGCCGTGCCATGGATCGCACCACCATCACCGGGTTGATGGAAACTGACCACTTGTTGGTCAGATGAGCCGTACTTATGAAGTGAGGATTGCATTTTTCCGTCTGCCTCTCATGGATTTGTTGGAGGAAGGGCACGCGACTAGTCTGGATTTCAGGAATCACTTCTCACAGGAACCCTCACATTATGAGCAGCCACGACGTCCCTCCCGAACTGCTTGATGACTGGATCCGCGCCTGCAACGACGTGTATCGGGTGCTGCGTCGGGGACGCAGCCGGGTAGGCGTGCTGGGCGAAGGCGAGACCCTGACAGAGTCCCAGGTGGCCGTGCTGGATTCAGTCGCCCAGCGTGGCGCCCTTCCCGTCGGCGAGATTGCCCGCCAAGCCGGAATCGCGCAGCCTACTGTGACCCGAATGCTGAATTCCCTTGAAGAACGCGGCATAGTTTCCCGTAGGCCCTCCGAGCATGATGACCGGGTGACGCTGGTGGAGCTCACCTCCCGGGGGGCTGAACTTTGGGAAGGGAAGAGACGTATCCTTCGGGACTTCCAGAAAGATTCGCTGCTTCAATTTCCGCCGGAAACACGCCGCCAGGTTGTTGCCGTCCTGCAGGACTTCGTCCAGATCGTTGACGCCCAGATCTCTGCTAAATAGCGGGGCTTGGATCGGCGAGCCTGTCCCACCCTTTGAACCGTTCGCCGACTTCCACCGGCACCTTCATTCCCGTGGGAACCGTTGATGCCGCGCGGGCCCGGGAACGGCCTATCCGCGGCAAGGTGGCGGCAACTTTGAGGATCTCCCGACGCGCATCGTCGGGGACGTTGTTCAGTTCACTCACGCGAACCGAGAACCTCTGGGTGTGTTCGATGACCGGTCGCTCCGTGGATTCCCACAGCGCAAGGGCTCCTTCGAGGGAACGTCCGGATTCGGAGACTGCATGCGCCAGGCCAAGTGCCGACATCATGGCGCAGCCGCCCCCTTGCCCCAGATAGGGTGGCTGGGCGTGTGCCGCATCTCCGATGACGGCAACCCGGCCGGCGGACCACTTTGACAGCTCCACCCACTCGAAGTCATCCCAACGGGGAACTGGACCCAATCTCCGGATGAGGGACTCCAGTGCAGGGAATGACCGCACCCATTCATCCTTCGGCAGATGGCCGCCCATTGCCCCCAGGTCCGAGGCCGGGCAAACGAGCGCCACATAGAGATCCCCTGAGCTGCTGGGCGTATAGAGCAGAAACCGTTGGCCTGACATGTACTCGATGTAGTTGTCTTCGATCTCACGGGGAACATCACCGGCGGCACGGGGCAGGAGGAGTCGTGCACATCTCTGGCCCAAGGCCTGCCGGCGACGCAACAGGCCGAGGCTTTCACGTACCTGCGATCCAACACCATCGGCCGCAATGACCAGATCGGCCGCCCTCGAGCTGCCATCGGCGAACCTGAGAACCCCTTCCACCTCAGCCCCCACCGCCACCGAACCTGTGACAATCTCAACGCCCGACTCAACGGCGGCGTAATGCAGGGCTGCAATCAACTTCTCGCGCAGCACGGTAAGCACCCGAACGGATCCCGCGGTGTTGGTGGGCGTCTCCCCGATCAAGGCTCCTTGGCTGTCGCGGCTCTGGATGCTGGGCCCGTAATGGGCGCCCTCCGTGGCCATACCTTCGACGCCCAGCGCGCGGAGCACTGCCAGCCCGTTGTCCCACAGGTATATCCCCGCGCCCAAAGCACGGATTGATTGATTGGCTTCGTGGAGACGGACTGTCCAGCCGCGCCGCGCCAAGGCAGCCGCCGCGGTCAACCCCCCGATGCCGCCACCGGCAATTTCAACATGGCCCTGCGAAACGCTCATTTGGAACTCCTCGATCGGTGCTTGGGTGGATGTGAGCTCGCTCACGCCGAGAAGTATTACATACCTAGCTATGTAATTGGAACCCTCAAAATATTTACATAGCAGGCTATTGACTTGGCGAAGCAGCGGCCCATAAGCTTCCGGTGACGCTCGTCACATTGAATCAATATCCCCTTCTTTCCGACACTCTCGAGTGAGGTCATCGTGCAGCTCAAAACCACGTCCATCAACAACACATCCCTCGAATACGTCGAATCGGGCGACCCCTCGGCTCCCCCGCTCATCCTGATCCACGGGTGGGCCCAGGACCACCGGCTCTTTCGACTCCTGGAACCCCATCTGCGGGACCACTTCCGTGTGCTGCGGCTGAATTTCCGTGGTCACGACGGCAGTGCAGGGACGCCGGCCGATTTCACTGCCGAGGACCTCATCCAGGACACCGTGGAGTTCATCGAACAACTCGATCTCGAGGATGTCAGGATCGCCTCAACTTCCCACGGCTGCTGGGTCAACATCGGCGTTCAGGAGCGGCTTGGCGCCAAGCGTTTCGGCCAAGCCGTGGTGATCGACTGGCTCTTGAAGCCATTTGAAGGATTTCACCAGCAGATCGAACAAGGAGCCTCCCCCACTACCGTCGCCGCGGCACGGCAGAGCATGTTCGACGAATGGACCGAAGGCACGGATTCCGTTGATGTCATCGACCACGTCCAGCGGGAGATGACCTGGTTCGGTGAAAGCATGTGGATGCGGGCCTGCCGGGAGATCCAGAAGAGCTATGCACAATGGGAAAACCCACTTGAACGGATGAAAGCCGTCCCGGGCAACCTCGAGGTGGCTCACATCTACTCTCAGCCACTGGACCCCGAATACCGGAAGTTCCAGGAGGAATTCGCGGCCGGGAACCCTTGGTTCACGCCCATCCACATCCCTGGGAAGACGCACTTCCCAACGCTGGAGAATCCCGAATCAGTGGCCGCCGCCATCAAGACGTTCTTCAGCTAAGCGCCGGTTTCGACATGAATAGTCAACTCCAGCAGAACGCTTCCGCACGATGGGTCATGCTGAGCGTCATCGCCGTGGGCTTCGTTGCGATGACCTTCAACTGGTTCGTCATGCCGTCCACGTTCGCCGGCATTTCAGCGGACTACGACGCGGACCTGCCCCAGCTTGCCCTGCTGATTTCCGGCTTCGTCGTCGGCTACGGAATCATGCACATCCCCGCCGGCTTCATCGCCGCGAAATGCGGCATCCGCGCCGCCCTTGTCGGAGGCTTGCTCCTTGAAGGCCTCTTCACCGCGCTGGCCGGGATCGTTGATGGATACACAATGCTGCTGACCTTGCGCGTACTGGCCGGGCTTGCCGCATCTGTGTATGCAGGCATAGGCATTGCGGCCGTCAGCGTCTGGTTCCGCGGGCGTGAACATGCTGCGGCCTTGGGTGTTGTCTCCGCCGCGTTCAGTGCAGGCGTAGCCGTCGGCCTGTACGCCTGGGGACCGGTCGAACGGTCAATGGGCTGGAGGGGAGCCCTCATCCTGGCAGGGCTCATCGCCGTGGCATGTGCGCTTCTGGTTCTGGTGGTGTACCGGATTCCGCAGGGAGTTCCGGCCCTGCTGGGCACGAGACTCAGCGGCCGGAACATCGCGGCCATACTCCGCAATCGAAGGCTATGGCGTCACAGCATGGCGTTTTTCGGTGGCTACGGGGCGTACTTCGTCGCTTCCCAACTGATAGGTGTTTATGCGGCAGAAGAACGCGGGTTCTCCGTGGAGGTGGTGGCATTGGCGGGATTGCTGGTCGGCCTCGCGGGCATCCCGGGCAGCATCATTGCCGGCCTCCTCGCTGATCGACTGTTGAGCGCAAAGATCACGTTCCTCCTTTTCCTGGCGATTCAGGGAATCGGGATCCTCATGTTGCCCGCTGCGGGATCCGATGTGCTGTGGCTGTCCGCAGCGCTCATCGGCTTTGGCTTCAACGGCTGCTTTGCGGTGTGGCAAACCGCTCCCGGAGAAGATCCGGACGTGCCACCGGAACTCATTGGAACAGCGGTGGGCCTTCTCCTGACCGTGACGGCTGTCAGCGGGTTTATTCTGCCTTGGATCTTCGGTGGGATGGCGGCTTCGGCGGGTTACACCCCAGCGTGGTTGATGATCGGCATCGCAACTCTCGCCTTCGGCTTGTTCGCGCTGGGGCCAGGCAAGCCCAAACCACCTGTGCCACCCAAAGCCGACGATCTGCCGAGTTCCGAACCAACCAGCGCTGTTCCTTCCTCGTAACTGATGGGAAGCCGGTAAATGATGGAAAGATACGGCAGTGGGGGGGGGGGGGGGGGCCCCCCCCCCGCGCGGGGGGCCCGAGCGAAAGAGGGGGGGAGGGCGGAGGGGGGGGGGGGGGGGGTGGGGGGGGGGGGGGGGGGGGGGGGGGGGGGGGGGGGGGGGGGG
>NZ_JAJOHP010000026.1:0-67608 GCF_021109375.1 Arthrobacter sp. AK01 | reverse complement strand
GCCCCTGGATCCGCGGCTTCTGGATCCGCGGCCCCCTCCGCCATTCCCTTGGTCCGCAAGCGGCTCACGCTTCCCACCGGGATCGCCACCGGCGACGTCACCGCCGACTCCGCCGTCCTGTGGTCCCGCGCTTCCGGGCCCGGCCGGCTCACTGCTCTGTTGCAGGCAGTGGACGAATCAGGCGAGATCCTTCGCGGCCGCTACGGCTTCAGCCGCACCATCCGCGGTCCTTTGGCCAACGAAGCCAGCGACTTCACCGCCAAGATCCATGCCAAAGGACTCCCCGCAGGCACCCGCTTCGCGTTGGAACTGAACTTCGAAGACGGCAACGGTCCTGGCGAAGCAATTCGCGGCACCTTCCGCACGGCACCTGGCACTTCCATGGGAAAGCACGACGGCGGTACTGACGTCGCGCGCGGAGGCGGCAGGTCGTCGTCGTACTCGCAGTCCTTCGTCTGGACCGGCGATACCGCCGGCCAGGGCTGGGGCATCAACGAGGACCTGGGCGGCATGCGCGGCTACAAGGCCATGCACGCCACCAAACCGGACTTCTTCATCCACTCCGGCGACACCATCTACGCCGACGGCCCCATCGCCGCCACTGTGACCGAAAAGGACGGCCAGGTGTGGCGGAACATCGTCACGGAGGAAGTCTCCAAAGTGGCAGAAACCCTCAAGGAGTACCGCGGACGCCACCGTTACAACTCACTGGACGCCAACATGCGCGCCATGTTCGCCGACGTCCCGGTGATCGCTCAGTGGGACGACCACGAGACCACCAACAACTGGTACCCCGGCGAAATCCTGGACGACCCCCGCTATACCGAACGGAACGTCAATGTCCTCGCTGCCCGGGGCCGCCAGGCGTGGCAGGAAAACATGCCGATCGCCGACGCCGCGGCGCTCTGGCGCCCGGGATCGTACGACGCCGGCCAGTACCAGCCGGCGCGCATCTACCGGAAGATCCCACGCGGCCCGCAGCTGGACATCTTCTGCCTGGACATGAGGACGTTCAAATCCCCCAACACCGACGGCAAGGAACCGTACGCCACCAACATCCTGGGCCAGGAGCAAGTGGACTGGCTGACCAAGGAAGTCCGGAAGTCCAAAGCGACATGGAAGGTGATCGCCGCCGACCTGCCACTGGGCATCATCGTTCCTGACGGCGCCGTCAACCAGGAAAGCCTGGCCAACCGCGACCACGGAGCTCCTTTGGGCCGCGAGCTCGAGATCGCCGGCGTACTGAGCGCGTTCAAGAAGCACGGGGTCAAGAACACCGTGTGGCTGACCGCGGATGTGCACTACTGCGCCGCGCACCACTACTCCCCCGAACGCGCAGCCTTCACCGACTTCGATCCCTTCTGGGAGTTCGTGGCCGGGCCCATCAATGCAGGTTCCTTCGGGCCCAGCGAGATGGATGGGACGTTCGGCCCGGAGGTTCTGTTCGCCAAGGCGGGGCGTTTCGCGGGCGAGTCACCGCGCGACGGTGAGAACCAGTACTTTGGGCATGTGGACCTCGCCTCCGACGGCGTGTTTACGGTGAGCCTGCGCAACGCCTTGGGCTCCGTGATCTACTCAAAGGCCCTCATCCCCGAGCTCTGACCCAAGTAAGTAGCAGATCAGGCCGTTATGAATCCGCCTCATCAAAACGGCCTGATCTGCTACTCAGGAGGGGATTTCGGCGTATGCTCTCCTCAGCGCAGAGGCAAGACGCGTTGTTCGCTTTTGGTGGGGCCACTTTTGAAGGCAGGGGTTCAGTGGCAGGGGTGAAGCACGAGGTTCTTCCGGTGCGCTCGTCGGCACGACATGGTTGGCCGATCTTCTTAATACCGGTTGGGGTCTGTTTGGTATTGCTGGTTTTCGGGCTGGCAAGCGGAACAGGAACGACGACGGCGCAACTCGCCGGTGACCTGGCGATCCTTCTCGCTGCCCTCACCGCGCTGACCACCCACACCCTCGCTGCCCGAAAACGACAGGACAACACGGCCGGCCGATGGTTCATCGTGGCAGGCTTGGCCGTATGGTGCGCCGGGCAAATCGTGTGGACCATCAACGGCATCACGCTCGACCACCATTACCCCTTCCCTTCCTTCGCTGACATCGGTTTCGTCTGGTATGCGCTGCCCACGTCCATTGGACTTGTGCTGCTGTTGAGGGGCCAGGGGCTGCGCACTTCACTGCGCCGCACCATCCTGGACGCCGGCGTGGTGGCAAGCTCCATGTTCTTCATCGCATGGAGCTCCGTCCTCGGATCCTTGGCAGCAACCACCGACCAAGACGCTTTTGCCCAGGCAACGCAGATGGCCTATCCCATTGCTGATGTGTTCATGGTCTCCGTGGTGATCGTCCTGACGATGCGCGCGGCCCGCGGCCGCCGGCTTCCCTGGCTGAGCCTGGGAATTGGCTTCTGGATCCTTGCCATTACAGACCTGGCCTATATGAACTTCACGCTCCAGGGCATCACGGGTGTCACGGGCTCCCCGCTGGCGCTGGGGTGGGTGTTCGCCTTCCTGCTGGTGGGGCTCAGCCCGTTGCTCCCGGAAGCGGACAGCGCGCGCAATGATGGACGGGCCTACGCTGCCGCCCTTGAACTGCTCCCCTACCTCCCTGTGTTCAGCGCCGTGTTCTTCTCGCGCAGCCGTCCCATCGGGGAGGACCGCATCCTGCTGGTCACCGGACTGGTGGTGATTGTCTTCGTCATCGTCCGGCAGGTGCTGATCGTCGTCGAGAATGTGACGCTGACCCGCGACCTCGAGTCCAAGGTGGCCGAACGCACTGCCGAGCTGGAGGGGCTCGGGGCAATCGTCAACTCCTCCGGCGACGCCATCATCGGCGAAACACCCGACGGCGTGATCACCAGTTGGAACCCAGGGGCGGAGCGCATCTTCGGGTACCCGGCGTCGGAGGCAATCGGCAGGAAGGGCGACTTCTTCGTCCCCGCCGAGTTGATGGAGAAGGAACGAGGGGCGTTGGAAGCCACTGCCCAAAGTGGTGATGTTCAGAATTACGAGACACTGCGTAAGCGCGGAGACGGTGACGTTATTCCGGTGTCAGTGACGCTGTCTCCCGTCCGGGGCGAATCCGGCATCCGCGGCGTCGCAACCATCTCCCGGGACATCACCGAACGCAGGGCGGCCGAGAAGGAACTCCTCGCCGCACGTGAAGCAGCACTGGAAGCTAGCCGGCTCAAATCCGAATTCCTGGCCACCATGAGCCACGAGATCCGGACTCCGCTCAACGCGGTAATCGGCCTGACGTCGCTCATGATGGACACGCCCCTGAGCGAGGGCCAGAGGCAGTACGCCCAGGGCGTCAAGGGCGCCGGTGAGGTCCTCCTGACCCTGATCAACGACATCCTGGACTTCTCCAAACTGGAAGCCGGGAAAGTGGACCTGGACGTCAACGCCTTCGACCCCAGGGCATTGGTGGATGAGGTGGCCGGGCTGGTTGCCGAAGCAGCGCAGGGCAAAAACCTGGAACTCATCTCCTACTGCCACCCCGACGTTCCGGAACGCCTGATGGGCGACGCCGGTCGGATCCGCCAAATCCTCCTGAACCTTTCCTCCAACGCAGTGAAGTTCACCCCGGCCGGCGAAGTGGAAATCCAGGTCTCCGTGGTCAGTCGGGACACAGAGAACGCCGCACTGCGATTTGAAGTCCGGGACACAGGCATCGGAATCAGCGCCGAAGACCATCACCGGTTGTTCGAATCCTTCGCCCAGGCCGATGCTTCCACAACGCGGCGGTATGGCGGCACTGGCCTGGGTTTGGCCATCTCACGTCGCCTCACCGAAGTCATGGGCGGCAGGATCGGACTTGAGAGCGAGCCGGGAACCGGCAGCAAATTCTGGTTTGTCCTGGAACTTCCCGTTGGCCCGGCAGCCTCGGACACGGGAACTTTGCCTGCCACGCTGGCCGGCCGCAGGGTGCTGGTGGTGGACGACAATGCAACCAACCGCCTGGTGCTGGAAAAGCAACTGGCCAGTTGGGGCATGCAGCCAGTGGCCGTGGCCGACGCCGCCTCAGCCATGGATGAATACCGCACAGCCGTGCTGACAAGCCACCCCTACGACATCGCCGTGGTGGACATGTGCATGCCCGATACCGACGGTCTTGAACTGGCACGCCAAATCAAGAGTGAAAACCAAGGTTCCGGGACGCCTGGGATCATCCTGCTGACCTCCACAATGCAGGTTGAAAGGGGCGACCTCGTCAGCGCGGGCATCCGGGAATACCTCACCAAACCCGTCCGAAGCTCAGAGTTCTACAACCGTCTCCTGCGCCTCATGGCCACCAGGACGGTGGGCTCCGCTGCCCCGACTGCATCCTCCGAGATTTTTGCGACGGCCGAACCCGTACGGCGGCTGGGAAAACTGCTGGTTGCCGAAGACAACGAGGTCAACCAGTTGGTAGCCCGTGGCATGGCAAACAGGCTGGGCTACGACGTGGACATTGTGGATGACGGTGCCAAAGCCGTTACAGCAGCGCTGTCCGGGACATACGCAGCGGTGCTCATGGACTGCCACATGCCCGTCATGGACGGGTTC
This sequence comes from Arthrobacter sp. AK01, assembly GCF_021109375.1. Classification (NCBI taxonomy): domain Bacteria; kingdom Bacillati; phylum Actinomycetota; class Actinomycetes; order Micrococcales; family Micrococcaceae; genus Arthrobacter; species Arthrobacter sp. AK01. The sequence goes on along the minus strand of NZ_JAJOHP010000026.1, from coordinate 63,061 downwards.
GACGCGACCCGGGCCATCCGGGCCCGCAACGGCCACTCGGCCCGGATTCCCATCATCGCCATGACGGCAGGGGCACTGAACGAGGACCGCGAGCGCTGCTTCGCTGCCGGCATGGACGACTACATCAGCAAGCCCGTGGACCTGGCCAAACTCGGGGAAGTTCTCATCCGTTGGGTCCCGGAGGTTGATGAAACGTCGACGGCGGTTGGCGGGTCGGCAGCGCAGGCTGCGGTGGGCGTCGCGCAAGAACCGGCGGAAGCACCGGCGTCGAGCGCTGTTATTCAGGATGCTGGTGTCCAGGACGCTGGTGTTCAGGACGCTGTAGTCTTGGACGCTGCGAGGCTGCAGATCCTGCGCGAACTTGGACCTGCCGACGGCTTGGGCCTCCTGCCGGAGGCTATCCGGGCGTTCCGGGAGGATGCGCAGATGGCCGTTGAAACGCTGCGGTCTGCGCTGGCTGGCGAACAAGCCAGCGCTTTGGAAGCGGCCGCACACAAACTCGCCGGTGCTGCGTCCAACATCGGGGCCGCGGGCGCTGCAGCCCTGTGCAAGGATTTGGAACGGTTCGGTCGCGAAGCGGGGCCTGATCTGGCTACCCTCAGCACACCGGTATTGGGGCAGTTGCAGGCTGAACTCTCACGGGTGGACCTTGCCCTCGAACGCACTCTCCAAGGAGCTTCATGAAAGTCCTGATCGCCGACGACGACCAGATCTCCCGGATGATCACCAAGGCCGCCGTCGAGCAGTCCGGCCACGAGTGCATCGTGGCAGTGGACGGCGATTCGGCATGGCAGCTCTACCAGGATCACAGCCCCGAGGCCGTGGTGACCGATCTGATGATGCCCGGCCTCAATGGGCTGGACCTTTGCCGTGCTATCCGGGAAGCAGAGGAAGATACCTACACGTACATCATCCTGGTGACCTCCCATGGGTCCCGGAAAGACGTCCTGGCCGGCATGGAAGCCGGAGCCGACGACTATGTCACCAAGCCCTTGGACCCCTTCAGCCTGCACATCCGGCTCCTCGCTGCCCAGCGGATCACGTCGCTGCACGCGGACCTGGCCCGGTACCGCTCGGCGCTCACTGAGCAAGCCCGCACGGACCCCCTGACCAAGCTGAACAACCGGCTGAAACTCACGGAAGACCTTGGCCAGTTGCGCAGCCGCGAAGACCACGACTACTGCCTGGCCATGGTGGATGTGGACAACTTCAAGAGCTATAACGATATCTACGGCCACCAGGCCGGGGACGCCGCTCTGGTAGCGATCGCAACAACCCTCGCCCGCGAGGTGCGCAAGGCCGACGCCGTTTATCGCTTTGGCGGCGAAGAGTTCCTGCTGGTCCTCCGCGACGAATCGGTCTTGGGTGCCCGAACCGTCATGGAACGCGTTCGTTCCGCAGTGCACGACTTGCGCATCGAGCACTCCGGAGACCCCGATGGCGTCCTGACCATCAGCGCTGGCGTCTCCGCCTTCACGGATGGGCACCGCGCCGGTACCGAGCAACTCCTGCGGGAAGCCGACCTTGCCCTCTACGCAGCCAAGGCCTCTGGCAGGAACCGGGTGACCTTGGCCAGCGCCCTCCGCTCGGAGTGATCTGGACGAGCTGGTTCCAATGTGCCAGGAGCGCCCGACTCATGATACGAGCCCAGCTTGGGTCAGCATGCCGTGCTCAGAGTGTTACGCGCGTTGACATTCCCGGTACCGGCCGGAAGCCGGTAATCACCTGAGTTGCATGCCGTGTTGTCCGTCATGGTCACGTAAGTCACCGGTCGCTCGAAGTCGACTGCCCCGCCGGTTGTTTTGATGTCGTTGTTCTTAAAGGTGTTCCCTACAACCTGAATGTGATGGATTTGCTTTGTGCCGTCGTAGTAGGCGTCGTGCAGCCCCCGAGGTGAACCCCAGACAGTGTTACCGGTGAGATTAATGTTGTAAACAACCCCGGATCCCCCAGCAAGGTCTATCCCGGCACCGTGCCGGCCTCCGCGCACAGTGTTATCCGCAATTCTGATGTCGTGAACGTCCTCATTGCCGTACGTGTGAACAGCGATACCATCGTCGCCGTCCGTGCCCTTGCGCTGGTCCACGACGTTGCCCACAATGTCGCCGTTAGCCGTATTCATTGCATGGATGCCGTCCAGTTCCACGTACTTACCGTTCGTTGCGGACTGGGTGCTGCTGTCCCTAACACACCACTTCAATCCGCCGACGAACGCGATTGAGTACGTAAACGGATTTTTCGTATGTACGCCTTGGACCAGGGAATTGGACGACTCACGCACGTCAATCACGTACTCCTTGAGGCGGCCCGTGACGTTGCCGTTCAATGTGTCACCTGACTGGTCCGCTGTGAAGTTCGACAGGGTGGTATTGTCGGCGCCCGCCGTCGTCACGATGGGATATCCCCCAGCAGGTCCGGTGTTACCCGTAAATGAAGGACCCGCTTTCAGAATCGTTGCCGGCCCCGCACCTTCCAGCTTCACATTGCCCGCCATGCGAAGCTTGCCATTGATGACGAACGTGCCTGCAGGTAGTTTTACGATTCCGCCGCCAGCATTCCCGGCCGCATTGATCCTGCCTTGAATACTTGCCGTGTCATCGATGGCGTCATTTGGCGTCGCCGTGACGCTGTAAACGCTCGTCGCGCTGCTACCAGTGGCAAGGCTAAGGGAACAGGCAGACCCTGTGACACTGAGAGGCACCGCATTCTGAGCGGCCACAGCAACGTTGGCATGGGCGGCGGTAGGGGTCACGGCGCACATGACCAGTAATGCTGCCCCTGTGGCCGTGAGGAGGCGAACGCCGCGTCCATGACGCCACCCAACGCGTGTCGGTAAAGATACTGGGGTTGGAATTGAACCTGTACCAACAGGTGAGAACGAATCGAATTCAGCAGGACCACTGTCTTTGGACACGCGTATAGTCTCCTATCAGATCTTCGGACTGGCCTCGTGGAGCCGTCCATTGAATGAGTACACGCAGTCTTGCGAACGTGACGTTACCGGTGAATGCCTTCAATAACTTCTTTGTAGTCTTCAAGAGCAAATCCGCTTCCCGCACGGTCGTCATCTTCAAAGAGGTTTTCTTCGAAGCCGAACAAGAACATCGCCATCCCGCATTCGACCGCATACCGTGGAGCAGTTCCCATCTGTTCAGCAAGGCTGTGCGACTCGGGCGAGCCGCCGGTGAACGGTGAATCGGGCGGTCCGGGGTTCTCCCCCACCAAACCGAGTCCTGCCCGCCGCGCCAGGGCGCTCGTATACCTGTGTGATGACCACGAGGAGACATCTCCCAGCAGCACAACGTCATCGTCGCCCGGCTGACATTGGTCTTGCGGCGGAACAGCAGCCCGCGCCCGGACGTCCGACACATCGTCCAGTCCGGTGAAATCCACGTCCACCCCCGTCAACGTTGCCAGGACCGCGAACTGTGCAGCATAGTCCAACCCACGTTCCTGAGCGCCGTCAGGGTTGGCCCGCCCGTCCAAGCGACCTTTGACGGCTTCCGCTTTGTCAGCCGGCAGCACTCCACGGCCCGCGACCGGAACATGCACGCGCCCCTGAAATCCGAGCGTCCGCAACTCGCCCACCTGCCATGCCACCGCGTTGACAACAGATCCGGCGTACCAGTCCCACCACCTCTGCACCTGTTCGTCAGTGACGGATTTGCCGTGCCATGAACGGGAGCCCGGAACCCATCCCGGCATCGGAGACGGTGCCACCCCCTCAGCCAAACCAATACCGAACTGGGGAGCGTCACCAAACGCCCAGAATTCCTCGTCGCTGCCGCCGTCTTCGTTGCCACCGTCTTCGCTGCCACCGTCACCGTCACCGTGCCCCGGGTACCCCAGCTCACCGGTGGCGTTCGTACCGACACGGATGGCTGTGATGCCCTCGAAGCCCAGGTCCGATGCGACGCGGACCAGGTACTTCCGTGCCGCGTCCCGCACCTCTGCACTGAAGACGAGCTCTGCCCCGGCATCCTTCGGCACGTCTCCGCCGCTGCCCTTCAGAACGCCCCCAGTAAGATCCCTTACCCAATCAGGCGGGTAGTGCAGCCCGGGAGACAGAATCACGCCCATGCCGGCTTGGCGGCAATCGTTCAGTCGCGCCCGCACCTCGTCAACATAGTCACGGTTCTCCTGTCCAGCTTCCGGCTGGTACCGATCCCAGGCCACCGGTAACTCCACCACAGAAACGCCGGCCTCATGGAGCGCTGCCAGCCGTTCTGGAGTACAGGTGCTCCCCAGGACTCCGAAACTCATAGGCTCAGCTGCGTGATCGGGCTCCACGCTGCATCCCGCGATCACAGTGGTCAGGACGATGGAAAGCAAGAGAGTCGGAAGCAGGCGACTCATGGATACCCACCCGTTACAGGAGGGAGTGTCAGGCCTCCGGCGACAGCGGCCTCCAGCCTTGCCCGGTCCAACATCCACACAACAGTGTCACCGGACGTTGGACCAGTGAATGTGAAAACTGGTTGGGCGTTGTCCTGCAGCCATCCCAAGAACTCCGGCGAAGCGAAACCGTACCCCTCACTCAGCGGTCTGCCCTGCGTCAAAACGTACTCGGCGCCTCCGTCCCGCAGGGATTGCAGCGAAGGCAGCACCTCCCAATTCTCATGTGGCTGTAAAGCGAACTCTCCGGTGACCGATGTCAGAGCCACCTTTGAGGAAAGGGGCAGCTCGGCATTCATCCAGTCACGTGCACGCATCAGGCCGTCATCCACTACGGACCTTGCTTGAATACCGAGAAGAAGACTAAGTACGGCAACGATCGCAGCGAAAGCAATGACTGCCCCTCGAAGGCGTGGCCGCCATTTCACCACCATCACAGCGGCTATGGGTGTTGAAACCAGGGCGGCCAGCACCACACAGTAACCAAACTGTTCCTCTGCCGCCCCGAAAAACACGGAGTAGACGCCAACCAAACCGGTAATGATCGAAAACAGACCCATGACCCGCCGTCCCACCGACGGAGAAGCGGCGGCCACAACACCAGCCACAACGGAGAGCCCCAGAAGCATGTAGCTGGTACCGAACCGGCCGGCCATATCCATAAGTCGATCGGTCAGGCTGACACCCGGGACTGAATTGAAGCCAGTCATCTGAACAGCCCCAACCATTCTGAGGATGCCCACCGATTTTTGGTCCATGAACTGCGGAAACAGACCGGTGACAGCGATCAAGCCCAGATAGACCAGATACGGAACGATTGAACACGCGAGGATACGCAAAGCTGTTTGCAGGGGAACTGTTCTGCGCCAGACCACCGCGGCCAGCAGAGGGACCACCGTGAACACTGCCGTCATGTCCTTCATGACGACGGCTAGTCCGAAGACCAACCCGGCACTGACTTCGATCCGCAGGCGCGCGCGTCCCCGCTCCCTGTTGAGTGCAATAAGGACCAGCAGCCACCCTGACAGCGCGGCCAAGCCCGCAGGGGTTTCCATCATCAGCCGCCCGTCCATGCGCAGGACAAATGGATCACTTGCCAGAATGACGCCAGCCAATGCTGCAGGTCCCACTCCCACCAGACGGCGCACCAACAGGAAGCAGACAACCGCAGTCATTGCTCCCAGGACGGAGTTGACCCAGCGCAACTGCAAAGCCAAATCCATGGCGTGACCTTCAAGGCCCAGCACTCGAATGACCAGGGCGTTGAGTGCATACGAACCGGGAGGGTGCAGGAAGAAGGGAGCGCCCGAGCTTGATGGCATGTGCCCATCAGCTACTTGTCGTGCGATGTCCGCGTAGGTTACCTCGTCAATAAACAGGTCGTTGGCCCGTTGAACACCGAACACCCGGAACACCAGGGCCAGTAGCCCCACCAGCAGCGCAACCCACCGGCTGCGCCGCAGGGCCCTCTGAGCCCTGCGGGCGGAACTCCGCGTGCGGCCCTCCGTCGGAAGTACTTCCAGCAGGTGAAGCGAGTTCATGACTCCCCGTATTTCGAGGCAGGCGCTGCACTTCCGGGCACATAATAGATTTCCGGCTGCAGCGGAATCTCTCCGGCGGGGAACAATGCGTCAGCCTGCGACGCATATTGCCTGATCCGACCGGGTTTGGCGTCGAGTCCTGAGTCCCAAGTCCACGGCACAAATCCCATCTTCGCCATGTGCGTTTCATCGGGCCCGGCCACAAGGTCATAAGGAAAATCCGAGTACATCACCAAGCTCTCCGGATGGCCTTTGCCAACCTCCCGGGTGATGAGGTGGTCCACATGCTTCCCCACTCCCGCAGGGCAGAAGAGAAGATCCGCTTTGGTCTGCGCCATGAGCACGGCAATGTTGCTCCGGAGTTGGCGGATAAGCCCCTGGTCACCCCGGGAAACCCTGCCCAACGCGATGTCGAACCGGTAAGTGGGGTAACGATGGGTGAGTTCCGGCAGGAGTCTTTCCCACGCGCTGCTGCCTAACATCGCCGGCTTGCGCCGGCGTCGGAAAAGCGCGTCCACTTCGCCGAGGTGAATTGACTGGACTCCCATGTCCTCCAGCACAGCCCGGTCCTCCGACTGCCTGGCCACGAAGAGTTCCCCTGCGTCCGGTATGGCGCATTGGCGCATGAAGGACCGTGCCGCGCGCGTGTGGGGTGACGGCATGGCCTCCGTGAACAGCGTGGCCACGATGATCTCGCGCCCCTGTGCTTGAGCTTCGATCAGCGCCCCGCAGGACAGCACTGCATCATCCAGATGGGGTGATAGGAAGAGCCACGGCGCGTCGCCTGCCATGGACCGCTCAACGCGTGATTCGAGCAGCATTTCAAGCCCTTTCCGGGCGGAGGGCCCATTGCCGTTTGGGTCGGGGTTCATTCAGTTCGCCGAGAGCTGTGTTGTAAGCCCCTGCCTGCAAGTCGGCGAGCGCATCCCAGTTGTAGTCCGCGGCAAACTCCCGTCCCCGTGCGGCGACGTGTTCCAGCCCCTCCTGCTGGTACCTTCGGACAATTTCCTCTTCCAAGGCTTTGACGTCGAAGGGCTCCACGAGCCACCCGGTTCCCCGTGGGACGACCTCCCGCAGGCAGGGAATGTCGAAGGCAATTACCGGTGTGCCTGCGGCCAGGGCGTCGATGGCTACCAACCCGAACGTCTCGTGCCGGGATGGCACCACCATCAGCCGGGCGTCACTGATGGCACCAAATTTCTTGTCCCCTGAAAGCCACCCAAGAAACTGCACGCGCTCAGAGAGGCCGGCATCCTGAATGGACGCACGCACCCTTTTTTCGTCTGGGCCCTTCCCCGCAATCAACAGGTTGCCATCTACTCGGCGGCACGCTTTGGCCCAGGCTTCCAGCAGAAGGTCCAAACCCTTGTATTCGTACTCCAGGCGCCCGACAAACAGCACATCATTCCCGTGCCGGGGTTGGGTGTTCCATATACCGGGATCCACTCCATTGCCGATGATGTCCACATGAAGGGCTGGGTTCAGTTCCTTCAATCGATCGCTGATTCCCTGCGAAACAGAAATGAGCCTGCGGTGCCTCCGGACGCCCAACCGCTCTATCCAGTGCAGCGGTAGTTTGTACTGCCGTGCTTTGTCCTTGGCATGGAGCCATTGGACCACTCCGATGGTTGGACGCTTGGTCCAGAGTGGTGCGGCCATGGTGGAAAACGGAGCGAAGAAATCCTCCACAACCAGCTCAGTAGCTGCCCGGCGCTTATGGACTTCAAAGGGCAGTCGGACAACATAGGCCACCAGCCTGGTCAGACGGTTGCCGCCTGTTCCGAAGCCAATCGGCACATAGTGCACACCGTCCTCCACGCGTTCCTTCCAGCCCGGGTATCGGGTGGTCAGCACGGTGACGTGGAAGTCTTTGGCAGCCAGGCGGCGGTTGATCTCGTGGGTCCGCACAGATCCTCCACCCGCCCCAGGCATACGCGGATCTTCAAAGCCCAAATGTAAAACTCTCATCGTTGTCTTTCCGTCTCAAAATCTGTTGAGGGCAAACTGCTGCTGGTCACTGCACCCGTTTCCCCGCACCATGCACGGCGGGGGCGGCCCCGGGGCGTTCAGGCAGGTGACGTGGGCGGTGCTGTCGACGGCCCGAACTCCTGCTTCGGTTGCGGGGCCGGCGTCGTCGGGAGATCCTGAAGTCGTTCCTGTACGGCAGCAGGCCGCGCTGGTGGGCAAGAACTGTGAAGCCGCTGATGGTGGCAAGGACCAACCAGGCCAGGGGCTGAACCAACGCAGCGACTGCGAGGACCACGATGAGGGCGAAAGCAAGAATCAGGAACCTCCCCGCTCCCCTTCCCGGGTGGGCTGCCATCAGTACAGGTCGCGCGAGGACTGTCAGGACCAACCCGGCCGTCACAGCCCCGACGGCGGAACCCACAGCCATTCCCGTGACCGCGTCCAGCTGCCAGCCCGCCCAAAGCCCGCCAACCACCAGAAGGCATGCACAGGCGAGACCGATTTGGCAGCGACGGTATGCGCGCAGGGCGAGAAGGACGGTGGAAAGCACCATCAGGACGGCATAGCCAAGGCCTGAGGCCCCCAGCCATGGCAGGAGGTTCAGGGAACCGTGGTACTTCGGTGGAACAATCAGGCCGGACATCAGGGGCGGCGCGGTAGCGATAATGGCGAAAGCCACCACCACGAGTTGCCCGAACGAAGCAAAGGAAGCGCCAAGCACCTCGCCAACCTTTACGCCAGGGGTGCGAAGCAGGGGAAACGCCACCAACGCCGTTCCGGCTGCCACATACACGGGCCCTTTCGCGATCGTGGCCAGCGCCTGGAATCCTGCGGCGGCCGCCGAGCCGTTATCGAGGAAGCCGACCACCACGACGTCGATGCCCACCAGCACAGAAACCACGCACAGAACCGACGCGATATCGCTGGTCTCAGCCCATCGCCATTTCTCACGCAATACCCGCGGACGCCAGCGAAGATCCCGGTAAAAAGACCACGGGACAACCAACGGCGCCATGCACCCCGCGACGAAGCCAAGCACTGCTCCACCGGCTCCCCACGCCATCGCGATCACCAGCAGGCTGAAGATCAACCTGAGGACCACCTCACCGATCGTGGACAGTGCGTACCAGGTAAAGCGGAGCTCGCCCTGCAGCCATCCGGCGGGTGCATTGACGACGAAGATGACAAAGGCCGCCAACGCCACCACTGTTGCCAAGGCTGGAGTAGCCAGCGCGAGCGTTACGCTGCCGGTTATGACGGCCGCAGCAATTCCCGCCATGCACGATACGAAGACAGAGAAGGCCATACCGTTCCGGCGCTCTTCGGATCCTTCCGGGTGCACCGCAACAACGTGTGACAAGGGAAGCGGAACCAGCGCGTTGGCGACGATTCCCACAACCCCAAGAATCATCGCGGCGGCGGCGAATTGTGTGTAGTCCGCCGTCCCCAACATGTTGGCCATGAGCAGCGTGCAGGCGTAGCTGACCACGCCCACTACTCCCGCAGACACAGCGAGGAAACCACTATTCTGGGCTATGTTGACGTCCTGGTCTGACGTCCTTTCCCTGTATTCAGCTCTGGGCCTCAAGGTCACGTCTGTGGTCATGGTCTGTTCTGATACATCCACGGACCAACTGCCACTACTGACCGTCAAAGGCATCGGCCGGAGCGACGGCACTTCCGGGGCCAGCGAGCAGTGTGTCGCGTCCTGCATGACGGAGTTCCGCTGCTGGCACGCCAATTTTCTGTACGGCCGCGAATGCCTCGAATTCGTCGCGGCCGTTCATCAGGACCGCGACATGTCCGTCGTGCATCAAGGCAACTTCGTCGGTGGGTCGCAGGATGGAGCGTAAATCGGCCCCTTCCGGCAGTTCGAAGCGCACCAGGGTGGACAGGTCCGAGTGGCGTGAGCGGGGGTCACCGCCCTCACGGCGCAACGTCTCCTCCTCCAAAAGCACGCCAGTGAGCAGCCTGGTACTGCGATCCCAGGTGAAGCAGCTGGCCCATTCCCTGCAGTCCGCCGAGACGTCCTTGACTGCGTCCGGTTCACGCATGGCTGTCAGGGCCTCAACCATGGCGGTCCCAAATTTCCTGGGGGTCTCCACCAACCAACCTGTCCTGCCGTCCACAACGGAGTCCCGAATGCCTGGAACCCGCAATGCCAGGCAAGGCACGCCCCACGCCGCGGCCTCGATCACTGAGCAGCCCCAGCCCTCCGAAGCCGAGGTGGATGCCGTGAGCCAGGCCCGGCTCAGCAACTCGTCACGCACGTTGTTGGGCTGGTAGCCGTGGAACGTTACTGCGTGGTCAAGGCCCAGATCCGTGGCCAGCTGCTGGAGTCTGGCCCGCTCCGGGCCGTCGCCAATGATGTCCATTCTTAGTTTGGGAACACGGCGCGCCGCCACGGCGAACTGACCCAAGAGCAGATCCAATCGTTTATGGGGCACCAGCCGGCTGACGACGGCGATGGTTGGGTTAGGGGCTCGTGTCGCCACAGCCTGCGGAATGTCTATTGTGCCGTTCGGCACCACGTGGATAGGACCCGCAAAGCCGAGCTTTCGAAGTTCCAGGCGTGTCGAGGGTGACACCGCCACTATTGAGCGCTGCCCGTACACCGTTTTGGCTCCCGAGCTTTCCAGGAATCGGCCTAATGCGGCCATGGGCGGCGAGAACCTGGTACGGAACTGCTCCTGGTGGACGTGGTGGATCAGTTGGACGATCGGAATGTCCCCTGACAGGAACAAAGGGGAAAAGAACGGAATCCCGTTTTGGCAGTCCACAACGGCATCAAACCGGCCACTGCTCCGCAGAAGGCGAAGGGCAGCGTGTCCATAGATGGATAGAGCCCCGCCTCCGCGCAGTATATGAATGCCGTCAATGACGTCCTCGGCAGCCTGGCCGACATCGCGCCCTGTGAACCACGTGACCTGAACCCCGTTTTGCACCCATCGCTTGGAAATTTCATGCATGTACTGCTCCGCGCCGCCGGCTTGTGAATGCCTGACGTCGCGCCAGTTGAGGACCAGCACGTGCTTTCCTGCGAGTCGGGATGGGGAGTTCAGGTCAGGAAGGGCATACGTCACGGGGTTGCCTTCTGAAGTTGGAACACCGAGGCGAAGCTGGCGATTCCGTCCTGGAAGGGGCGGAATGTTGATTCAGCTCCGTTAGTCCAGGCCACAGGCAGTTCGATAATGCTGGCGTCGTTGTCCTGAAGCCGAAGAAGAAGCTCCACGTCAAAGGCGAATCCGGTGCTTCGGCATTGCACCATCGCCGCGGTGAGGGCATCCCGTTCGAAGAACTTGAAGCCACACTGGGTATCCTGGATGCCTTTGACCTTGGACCTTGTCAGGACCCGGAAAGCCGTTCCGCCCACTCTTCGCCCCAGATGTTGGGGACGGACGAACGTGGAGCCAGGGGCATGGCGGGATGCGATGACCGCTGATGCGCCATCGGAGAGATACGACATGGCTGCGGAGAGGGTGTCCAAAGGGGTGGCAAGGTCAGCATCGAAGAAGCCCGTGAACCTCGACGTTCCACTAAGAAGACCGCGGCGCACTGCTGCGCCCTTTCCACGCTGGGAACACCCCACCACAGAGATGGGGACCACGCCCCCGTTTTCACGGGCTATCCCACGGACAACCGCCGCGGTCTCGTCCACGCTGCCGTTGTCCACCACCACGATGCGCGATGACCATGGTTGGCTGGCCAGGAAGTCGACAGTCTGCCTCAGCGTGCCGGGAATCCTCGCGGCCTCGTTATAGGCCGGGATGATGACCTCAAGATCCACTTGGGATCGGCGCAAGGAGTCTGAATGTCGGCGCGCCTGAAGTACCCCCCTCCTGCCAATGTGCACACTGTGGGATTGCAGCAGAACCATCTGAGCCTCCAAATATCCGGGAACGGGACGAAAAACGTGCCCGCAATATATGGAGTGGCGGCACCCGCCAAGACATGACGCGAATCCCACGTTGTGGCCCAAGTCATGGCTCCCTATCACTACCGCGGACAGGCGCCCGGCGCTCTGAGCGAAATCGCTGGTTCCATGTCGGAGCCCGTCTATAGAGTGGCCACATGAGCCACGTATCTTCGGTCCCTGCCAGCGCCCCGGAAACAGCGGTCGCGCCTCCTGTCGCCAAGCGCATCCCCACCCGCCGCGAACACCACGGCGACGTCTTCGTGGACAACTACGAGTGGCTCAGGGACAAGGAGTCCGCCGAAGTAGTGGACCATTTGAAGGCCGAGAACACGTACCAGGAAGCGGTCACGGCGCACCAGGAACCGTTGCGCGAGGCGATGTTCCAGGAGATCAAGGGCCGTACCCAGGAGACGGACCTGTCCGTGCCCAGCCGCAAGGACGGCTGGTGGTACTACAGCCGGTCGGTGGAGGGCAGGGAGTACAGCATCCAGTGCCGCGTCCTGGCCTCGAACACCGGGGATCCAGTAGCCGATTGGACTCCCCCGTCGGTGGAGCCCGGCGTCGACATCGACGGTGAGCAGGTGCTTCTGGACGGCAACGTTGAAGCCGAGGGCCAACCGTTCTTCAGCGTGGGCGGCGCCGCCGTCACGGTGGACGGAAATCTCTACGCCTACGCCGTGGACAACTCAGGCGACGAACGTTTCACCCTCCGGATCAAGGATCTCCGTACCGGCGAACTCCTCCCGGACGTCATCGAGGACATTTTCTATGGGGTGGCCTTTTCCCCCGATGGCACCCGCCTTTTCTACACCGTTGTGGATGATTCGTGGCGGCCCTACCAGGTGAAGGCACACGTCCTGGGCACTCCGGTCACGGAGGATGAGGTTCTCTACCAGGAGGACGACGTCGCAATGTGGCTTGGGTTCGATCTTTCCTCGGACCGCCGCCACCTGGTGCTCAGCATCGGCTGTTCCGAGTTCAGCGAGACGCAACTCCTCCGCTTCGACCAGTACGCAGCCGGCCTGAGCACCGTTATCTCCCGCGACCACCACATTCTTTACGAGGCCGAGCCCTTCCTCCTGAAGGGCAAAGAGACCTTGCTCCTGACCCATAACAAGGACGCCATCAACTCGATGGTGAGCCTGGTGGACCCGGCAGAACTCGCCAAGCCGGTGGCAGAGCAGGACTGGCGTACCGTCGTCGCGCATTCGGACGCCGTACGCGTCAACGGCGCCGGCGTTACGTCCACGCACCTGGTGTTGTCCATCCGCAAGGACACCATCGAGCGCGTTCAGGTACTGCCCTTGGAAGGCCTGGGCACCACGGCGCAGGGTGCCCCTGTGGAGCCTGCCTTTGACGAAGAGCTCTACACCGCCGGGGTCTCCGGGTCCGACTACGAAGCTCCCGTCATCCGCATGGGCTACACCTCCTATTTCACTCCGTCGCGCGTCTACGACTTCGTCTTGCCCACCGCGGAACTTCCGGCCGGCCAGCTGCTGCTGCGCAAGGAGAGCCCGGTCCTTGGCGGCTACTCCGCGGCGGATTACGTCGCCACCCGTGAATGGGCAACGGCCGACGACGGCACACGCGTCCCGTTGTCCGTGCTGCGTCACGCTTCGGTTCAGCAGGATGGCACTGCCCCTGGACTGGTGTACGGCTACGGCTCGTACGAGATGAGCATGGATCCGGGCTTCGGCATAGCCCGGTTGTCGCTGCTGGATCGCGGAATCGTCATGGTGATTGCCCATATCCGGGGCGGCGGTGAACTCGGCCGGCAGTGGTACGAGGATGGCAAGAAGCTCACCAAGAAGAACACTTTCACAGACTTCATCGCGGCCACTGACTGGTTGGCAGGGTCACGCTGGGCGGACCCCGCGCGAATCGCTGCCATGGGCGGGTCCGCCGGCGGCTTGCTCATGGGTGCCATAGCCAACATGGCCCCGGAAAAGTATGTTGCCGTGGTGGCACAGGTGCCGTTCGTCGACGCATTGACCACCATCCTGGATCCGGAGCTTCCCCTGTCCGCCCTGGAATGGGAGGAATGGGGCAACCCGATCACGGACCCCGAAGCCTACGCCTACATGAAGTCCTACACTCCGTACGAGAATGTGGGGGCCGTTGCCTACCCCAAAATCGCTGCGGTGACGTCCTTCAACGACACCCGGGTGCTGTACGTCGAACCAGCCAAATGGGTCCAGGCATTGCGCTCCGTTTCCACCGGTTCCGAGCCAATCGTCATGAAGATCGAGATGGACGGTGGGCACGGCGGCGCATCAGGCCGGTATGTCCAGTGGCGTGAACGCGCTTGGGACTACGCGTTTGTTGCCGACTCCGTAGGCGCAACCGAATTGCTGCCGGGAGCCGGCCTGAAATAAGTATTCGTCAGTTTCGGCGCGCCCGCAGCAGTGCGAAGTAGCCCGGGATCACGTCCGGGGCCGACGGGTTGCTGAGCGGGCGCGTCTCGATGCTCGCCGAGCCTTCCTCCACCAGGGACCAGTCCGCCGTCGGGAAGGCCTTTGCGCGTTGCGCGGCCCCGAAACGGCCCGGCATTGGCAGTCCGCGAATGGCCCACTCAAGAGGCGCCGGAATGGAATCCCGGGTGGCCCCGAGGTGGCTGACGTAGTCCACCGGCGTTCCGGGAAAATTGGTTTCTGCCAGGAACACGCCTCCGCGCGTCCCGACGACAGGCAGCAGGTTCGCTGCCAACGCTGACCGGCCGTTCCGGTCCAGTACGTGCAGGACTCCGCGAATGAAGACATTCGCGTCCCCGGCCCAGCCTGCAGCTTCGAGTGCCGTTGCGACTGTTTGCGCAGCGTCAGGTGCCGTCATGTCGCACACGGCGAATGACGCCGTCGTAATCCCCGCCGACTCCAGCCGTGCGCGATCCACGGCGTTGGCGGAGTAGTCGAGTCCCAGCGCATGCGGGAAGCGCTGCGCCAACAGCCGGGTGAAGCTGCCGTTGCCACAGCCAACGTCCACCACGGGCAGGGCGGGGTCCAACCCGGCCAATGTGGGGAGGTAGCCCAGGAGTTCGTGGTCGCTGCCCGAGTCCCACAGGACATCGCCCGTGGCGCCGGTTGAGCGGATGTCGCCCCAGAACTGATCCCAGGCCGTACGGGCGTCCTTGGGCGCGGCGGAAGAGAGCCTGATGAGGCGTGGGATCAGCAGGTACTTCCTGAGGGCGGAGAACATTCTCCAAATATAGGTGGCACTAGGCCTCCACCAGCCACTCCAATGCCTCTGTTTCAGATGTGAAGAACTTGGTAGGGCACGGGGGTTTCATGATGCCCAGGAAAAAGTTGGCAATGACCCTGTCCACCGGTGACGAGCCCCAGAGTGCGATGCGGTTGGCCTGGCAAGGCTTGGCAAACACAGAGCGCGCACCGCGGGTGACGTCGTCGGTGGTTGCCATGTCCACAATCATCGGATGGCGGTCCGGGCCGCACAGCTCGTTGACCCGGTCCATGGCACGTTGGGCATCCGCTTCCTGGATCCTGGCCCCGCGCGGCCATGTCAAGCGAAGGATGCCCGGTTCCTCGAGCTCCAATTCAAACGACACCTGTTGATGATCCTGCGGTGTTGCTGGGTGGTCCACAGTGCTCCTTGCGCGATTGGTGGTGCTGCAGGGGAGGCGGGCGTGGCTCCCCTGCTGACACCCTCAAGGCTGACGAATCCGGAACACAAAGTAAAGGTGTGCCCTGCGACTCATCCCGGCCATTTGACGCACGGCCGCCTTTGTCCTCAAAGCCGCTGATAGGGTGTTGCCACATCAAGAAATACCGTGAATGGAACGTTGGAACGGAAGGGGCTCAGTGGGCGAGACCGTTGCCGACGTACAGCATGTCCGGTCGGCCGTAGTGGCGGATTCAGACAGTGGCAGGTTGGCCGCGACCTCGGCCGCGCTTTCCTCAGCGGGATTCGAGGTCTTCCCTGCCCCGGACGCTGACTCCCTGGCCTCGCAAATCCAGCAGCACAACCCCTCTGTAGTGGTGGCTCAGAGCGCCCTTGCGCACGGCTTGCGCAGCCCGGGAGTCCCGATGCTGCTGGTCCTCGCCGCAGAGGAAATTGTGGACCTTGAGGAAGTGGAGGCCTGGCGGGTAGCTGACTACGTCATCAGCCCGGTGCAGTCGGGGGAAATTGTCCACCGTGTTAAAACCCTGATCGGCCGGGCCGCCGAACGCGCACGTTCCCGCGGCGAAATCGAAGCGCTCCGCGAAAGCCTCCGCAATGTCTCCTCGGCCATCCGGGAGACCAACGATCCCCAGTTGATCGCCGACCACGTGGTCCGCGGCTTCGGCGAGGCCCTGCGTGTTGACCGCGTCTGGTTCGCTACGTTCCGGGACGAACGCGTCCCCAGTATCCGGGCTCAGTGGAACCGTCCCGGCCTTTCGCTGCTGCCCGCGCGCCTGGGCGAGAGCGAGAACGCCATTATCGAGACGGCCAACAGGCTTTGGGCCGAGGCGGACGTCCTCGCCGTCACGGACCACCGGGAGGACCCCGACTCAAAGATCGCCAAGGCGCTGCGGGAATGGTCCGGTGACCTCAACCCCGTGTCCACTGTCCTTCTCCCCGTGGGTGAAGGCGCCTCGGCCATGGGCATCATCCTGCTGTCCACCGTGGAGGAACGGCACGACTGGACCCGACCCGAGATTGCCTTGATGCAGCATGTGGCTGGAAATGTGGCCCACGGCCTCATCCAGGGCCATCTCATCAGCGCCCAGCAGCGCGTCCTCCACCAACTCAGGCAGTTGGATAAGGCCAAGACAGATTTCCTGGCCACCGTAAACCACGAGCTCCGGACACCCTTGACCTCCATCACCGCATATCTGGACATGATCCAGGACGGCTCCGGCGGGCCCGTCCCCGAAGGCATCAGCAAGATGCTGGACGTCATTGCCCGGAACTCCACACGCCTCCGCAGGCTCATCGAGGACATGCTCACAGTGTCCATGCAGGACGGCAGCAACCTGGACCTCAAGCCGGTGGATATCGCCAAGCTCCTCCAAGTGGTGGTTGCAACGCTGCGGCCACTGGCAGAGTCCCGGCACGTCTCAGTGTCCTTTACCGAAGGAACTGAGGACATCGAAGTCACGGCCGACGAAGCAAAGCTGGAACAGGTATTCACCAACATCGTGGCCAACGCCATCAAGTTCACTCCCGAGGGTGGACGGGTGGGCATCACCAGCTCAGTCTCGGCCTCCGAGAACGGCGGACTCGCACTGGTCCGGATCGCAGACAACGGTTTGGGCATCCCGGAACACGATCTCCCACACATCTTCACCCGCTTCTACCGGGCCTCCAACGCCACTTCCGCGGCAGTGCCGGGCAGCGGGCTCGGTTTGGCAATCGCCCACGACATCATCAGCCGCCATATGGGGCGCCTGCTCCTGGATTCCACGCTGGGCTCCGGGACCACGGTGTCCGTCGAGTTGCCGGTAGGCGGGCCGTAGCGGATCTTCCGTGTCGGATCGGCGCACCTGGTCAGGAACCGGTGCTGCTTGATTTCATGAGGCGCGCCCGGCCTCAGCAGTGCCCAGGAACCCTCTCTATCCGGCGCCCCGTGTGACAGCCGTGTCAACGTGGGCTCCGCACATGCGCGTGATGGTCACTAATGCTCGACATACTCCGAAACAAAATTGATGCCCCGGGCAGCAGCCCGGGGCATCAATTGACGTCATATGGCCTTGAGAGGCGCTCCCCCAATGTTTAGTTCGGCCACCAACCGATGCTGGTGGTGTTCGTCTTCGTGGTGGTGAAGCTGTTAGGCCACCAGCCGATTGCCGTGCTGTCCTGCGTAGGCTCGGCATTAGCCGGGGCAGCGAAACCCGTTACTGCCAGAACCGCCGCCATGAGCAGGGTTGCCGCAAATTTTTTCATCCGCTATGCCCTTTCGTACTGATGCGAATTTGTTGTCTGTGACTTGAATAAAGTCACGGTGCAAACTATACGAGCTTTTCTTCCGCAATGACATGGATAATGGGCACATGCAAAGTCCGCACCTCGCTTCCCACCTCGTCGCCGGTCTTTCGGCACGCGCCAAGTGGAAGGAACGGGACTTCGACGAGGCCTATCGGCTTGCAGGCGACGCTGCCGGACTGGCAACGGTCGCCGGCGATGACGAATCGTGGTGGAACATGCGGTACCTGCAGGCCGAGTGCCTTCGGGACCAGGGGCGCATTGAAGAGTTCCTCACCCTGGCCATGGAACTCAATGGCCACAACCTGACCTCGTCTTCACCGGAACTCGGGGCCAAAGCAGGCACCATGGTTGCCGTGGCATTCCAAGGTTTGGGCCGGCTTCCCGAAGCAGCAGCCATGGCGGCCGATGCGGCGAAACTAGCAGCCAGGGACGCCGAGTTGGTGTACGTCCAGATCCTTGCCCAGCGCGCCCTCATCGCTGCTCTGGCGGAGAGCCGCATGCTGGACGATGCCTGGCGGGAATGCTTGGTGCTGGAAACACTACTGACCGACGACGTGGATGAAGACACCGCCGGAAAAGGTTATTGGGTTATCGGCAATGTCGCTTTCCTTGCCGACCGCGTTGCTGACGGCGGGCGATATCACGATCTTGCTGCCGAACGGCTGTCACCGTCAAAGGACGTTGACTTGTGGGCCCGTTTCAACAGGGCTTCCGCGGAAATGCGGCTTCAAGCGAAGCTCAGCGACGCAGCAACCCTGCGTTGCATTGAAAGGGCTGAGCTGGCCACGGACATTGTTGGCGGCTCGGAACGGGACCATCTTGAAATGTCCCTGGTCCGCGCCCATTGGTATTTCCTCAGCGGCGATATGCAGCAAGCCACCGCAATCCTTGAGCCGCTCTGCACCCGATCCTCCATTCTGGCCACCCAAACCTCCGCCGAGGCACATTTCCTTTTGGCCCGGACTTTGCTGGAATCCGGTAGGCGTGGAGATGCTCTGACTACGTTCGATGAGGCCGCAGCACTGTTCGAACAGGCGGCGCTGCCTGAACGCAGCGCTGCAGTCAGGGAGTATCTTCGCCATAGCGATGAGCAACGAGGCGAGCCACACAGGGGGTGAGCATGTCCGAAGGAAAAATGTACTCCGGCAACGACCCTCGCTTGGGACTGCTCCTGGAAGGCATCGTCAGGCTTGCCGCCGGGGACCTCAACACCCGGATCGAAGTCTCGGATGCGCGCGATGAAATCGATGCCGTGATCATGGGTACCAACCTCCTTGCAGAAGACCTTCAGATCGTTTACGAAGAACTTGAGCAGAGGGTGCAGGCCCGGACGCAGCAGCTCAACGAGGCCCATCTTGCGATGCAGCATATGGCCATGACCGACGCCCTTACAGGGCTGAACAACCGCTCAGCGTTTGCCACCGCCCTCAGCGAAGCCCAGGTCAGCGGGGCCGAAAGCGGCCGACGGGCTGCGATCCTCCTGCTGGACATGGACGGATTCAAAGCGATCAATGACTCCCTGGGCCACACCATCGGGGACAAGGTCCTGGAAACGGTGGCCAACAGGATCTCAGGGGCTGTCCGCGACCAGGACATGGTCGCCCGCATGGGCGGCGACGAATTCGCCGTGCTGATTCCCGAAGTCACCCCTGCGATAGCCGCCTCCATCGGCAACCGGATTCTCGCTGCAGTTGTGAGCCTCATGGAGATTGAGGACCAGCACCTCCGTTGCGGTGCCAGCATGGGCCTTCGAATGGCTGACCCCGGCCATAGCGCGGAGGAACTGATGATGGAAGCGGACATTGCCATGTACGAGTCCAAGGCTGATGGGCGTGGCAAGCTCAAGGTCTTTGAGCCGGCAATGCTGCATGCCCGCCAGATGCGGAACCAATTGGTGGGTGAACTGAAAGAGGCGATCACCGGTTCGCAGTTGGTGCTCTTCTACCAGCCGATCATCAGGCTGGATACCCGCGAAATCGAAGGCGTGGAGGCCTTGGTCCGCTGGAACCATCCCAGCCGAGGCCTCATCATGCCGGACGAGTTCATTCCCATCGCCGAGGAAACCGGGATGATCTCGGACCTGGGCGGCTGGGTGCTCCGCACCGCCGTCGAACAGCTGAAGCAATGGCGCACCGACCCCCTCACGTCGAGCCACGACTTCAGCATGCGCATCAACGTTTCGGCGGCCGACCTGCAACGGCTCGAGTTCATCGAGGACGTCCGGGAGGCTTTAGCCTCCGCGGAGCTGGACCCCTCGCTCCTGGTCCTGGAACTGACCGAGAGCGCGGTCATTCAAGGCAACGATCTGGACCGCTACACACTCAACAGCCTGCGCCGTTTGGGCGTGGGGCTGGAAATCGACGACTTCGGCACCGGTTATTCTTCCATCAGCTACCTCCGCCAGCTCCCGGTGGACACCGTCAAAGTGGACCGGACCCTGCTGTCAGCCCTAGGCAGCGACCCGGCGCAACCGGCCCTTCTTGCGGCCGTGCTGCAACTGATCCGGGCCTGCGGATTGGCCGCCGTGTGGGAGGGCGTGGAAACCGCCGATCAGGCCGAGTACCTCCTCAGCATCGGTTGCACCAGTGGCCAGGGTTACTACTTCAGCCGGCCCTTGCCTGAGGCGCAGTTGACCGAACAGTTGAAGCACAACAAGAGCTGGCCAGTCAGCTGATGGTCCGGGTCCAGGGATGGTGCCGCGTGCGCCACTCAGAGTCCAGGATCGCGTAGATGTTTTCAGTGGCCCATTGGCCCTTGTAGTGCCAGTTGTCCACCAATGTTGCTTCGAGCCGCATGCCCAGGCGCTTGCAGATGCCCGCCGAGCCAGCGTTGAGCGCGTCCAACTTCGCATCGATCCGGTGGAACGCCAGTTTCTCGAAGGCCAGCTTCATGACAGCCTCTGCCGCCTCGGTTGCAATCCCGTGTCCTCGAGCTTCGGGGTGCAATATCCAGCCCAGCTCCCCCTGTCCGGTGCCCTCCAGCCATTTCAGGACCACTTCGCCCATCAAACCAGGCTGGTCTTTGCGCTCGATGGCAAGGCAGATCCAGTCTCCTTCCTGGTTGAATTCGAAGTTCGCGTACCGTCCCAGGACTTCCATTGACTTGGTCCTGGTCAGCTCGTTGCGCAGCAGGAACCGGGCGGTTTCAGGAAGTGATTGGTAACCGTGGAAGCGTTCGAGGTCCTCAGCTTCGAAGCGCCGCAGGATGAGTCGGTCAGTGATGATGGGAAGCTCAATTTCGGGCATGTGTTCGAGGCTACTAGGTGCAGGCGAATACTGGTCCAGTCTTGACACGTGACGCGATCTGGGATTACCTAATGAACATTCGGTAAATAAAGCTGGAGGCAATGACGCATGGTTGAAACAACCCTCTCCGGTGCATCGCACCACATCCTGACAAACGACTACGCGTCCGAATGGATGGGCATTGAGGTCCTCAAGCTCGACGACGGCCACGCCACCATCCGGATGCACCTCCGCCAGGAGATGCTCAACGGATTCGGCATGGCCCACGGCGGAATGATCTTCGCCTTCGGTGACACAGCCTTCGCGCTGGCCTGCAACCCGGCCAACCCCACGCCCAAGCAAGCCGCCAACATCACGGTGGCGTCCGGCGTCGACATTAACTTCATCAAGCCGGCGTTCCAGGGCCAGGTGATCACCGCCGTCGCAAACCGCCGCGCCAGCACCGGCCGAAGCGGCCTGTACGACATCCAGATCTACGCCGCTACCCCTGACGACAACGCCGCCCCTGACACCGAGCCCGGCGAGCTCATTGCTGAGTTCCGTGGCCGTAGCCGCACCATCT
This sequence comes from Arthrobacter sp. AK01, assembly GCF_021109375.1. Taxonomy (NCBI): domain Bacteria; kingdom Bacillati; phylum Actinomycetota; class Actinomycetes; order Micrococcales; family Micrococcaceae; genus Arthrobacter; species Arthrobacter sp. AK01. The sequence continues at coordinate 41,515 of NZ_JAJOHP010000026.1, read as the reverse complement.
CCAAGAAGTAGGAAACCGATGACCCAGAACACCGTGGCCGCACCAACCGCTACCACCGCCAAGGCCAGTGCCCCTGTGCTGGACCGTGAAGAAACCATCTCCCGCGACGAACTTGAGGCACTGCAGCTCACCCGCCTCCAGCACACGGTCGCCTACGCCTACGATCGCGTCCCGCTGTACAAGCGCAAGTTCGACGAAACCGGAGTCCACCCCTCGGATCTGAAGGAACTCAGCGACCTCGGCAAGTTCCCCTACACCACCAAGGAAGACCTCCGCCTGGAGTACCCCTTCGGCATGTTCGCTGTCCCCCAGGACCAGGTGGCGCGTATCCATGCAAGCTCCGGCACCACCGGCCGGCCCACCGTGGTTGGCTACACCAAGAACGACCTCGCCAACTGGGCAAACCTCGTTGCGCGCTCCTTCCGCGCCTCGGGCGTCCGCCCCGGCATGAAGGTCCACAACGCCTACGGTTACGGCCTGTTCACCGGAGGACTCGGCGCACACGCCGGCGCTGAAGCGCTCGGCTGCACCGTCATCCCCATCTCCGGCGGCCAGACCGAACGCCAGATCCAGCTCATCCAGGACTTCAAGCCGGACGCCATCCTGGCCACGCCAACGTACCTGCTCACGATCGCCGATGCCATGCAGCACCAGGGCATCGACCCCACCTCTACCTCCCTCAAGTACGCCGTTCTCGGGGCCGAACCGTGGACCGAAGAGATGCGCCACGAGCTCGAAGTCACCATGAACATCAAGGCCTCCGACATCTACGGACTCTCCGAAGTCATGGGGCCCGGCGTCGCGGGCGAGGCCGTGGAAACACAGGACGGTTGCCACATCTGGGAAGACCACTTCCGCCCGGAAATCATCGACCCCTTTGACCACTCCACGGTCCTGGGCGACGGCGAACCCGGCGAACTCGTCTTCACGTCCTTGACCAAAGAAGCATTGCCAATCATCCGGTACCGAACCAAAGACCTCACCCGCCTGCTTCCGGGCACCGCCCGCCCCGCGCACCGCCGCATGGGCCGCATCACCGGCCGCAGCGACGACATGATCATCCTCCGCGGCGTGAACCTGTTCCCGTCGCAGATTGAGGAAATCGCCCTGCGGATCCCGGAGCTCAGCCCGCACTTCCAGCTCGAGATCACCCGCCCCGAAGGCAAGCGAATGGATTCGCTGACGGTCAAGATTGAGCGCCGGGAAAACGTTCCATCCGAGGCCGGCACGACGGCGGCACACACCTTGCGTGAGCAGATCAAGATTCACGTCGGGTCATCTTGCGTGGTTGACGTTGTGGAGCCAGGTTCCCTGGAGCGTTCCAACGGGAAGCTTCGCCGGATCTACGACATGCGCCCGAAGGGCTGAACGCCCGCCCCGTAGAGATCGTGAGAAAATGCCAGCATGCCTACTGAGACCACCACCAAGCGCGGACGGCCCGGTTACGACCAGCAGTCGGTGCTCCGCATCGCCGTCGACGTCTTCAACCGCCACGGGTACGACGCTACGTCCATGGGCATCCTGGCCGAGAACCTCGGGATCTCAAAATCGGCCATCTACCACCACGTGCCGTCCAAGGGCGATCTCCTGAAGCTCGCCCTGGACCACGCGTTGGGCGGTTTGGAGGCCATCCTGGAGGAGCCGTCTGCCAGCACCGGCCCCGCCGACGCACGGCTTGAGTTCGTGCTCCGGCAGACCATCGCAGTGCTGGTGGACCGGCTGCCCTTCGTAACCCTGCTGCTGCGTCTACGCGGCAACACGGAGATCGAGCGGGACGCACTGGAACGCCGCCGCGCTTTCGACCACAAGGTAGCTGCCCTGATTTCCGCGGCCCGGGAAGATGGTTCGCTGCGCCAGGACATCGATCCCCGCACGGTCACGCGCCTGCTGTTCGGCACCATCAACTCGATCGTGGAGTGGTACAAGCCGGGCGGCTCGCTGTCCCCCGAGAAGCTCGCCGATGACGTCATCACCATGGCTTTCGACGGGCTCCACACGGCCGCCTGACCACCTCCGTGGCCAACGGTCGCCTAGGGAACTGTGGGTACAAAGTGCTTGACACCGACCGGGCGGCTGCTATTTTTGTGCCCATCGGGTTCGTGTTCCACCCTTGTCGGATTCCTCCCGCACGGCGCGCACCCTGAAAGCAGGACGCCGTGGAGATTGACCAATGACCGCGTCACTGGCGTTCAGCATCCTCACCTATCTTCTCGCTTTGGGACTGGGCGGCTTCGCAGTCATCCACTACGCCCGCAAACGTAAACCGGTGCTGCGCAGCATGGGGTTGACCCTCAATCGATGGCTGCCGATCGACATCGCCGTTGGGCTTGCGATCACGTTCGTTGCGATCGGGCTGGTCTTCGTCGTCGAACTCCTCCTGGGTGTAGTCGCGGTCCAGCCGGGAACGCTCACCTGGTCCTCGTTCGCCAGCGAAGTGCTGGTTCCGCTGATTCAGGCCGCGGCCCTGGAAGAGTTCCTCTTCCGCGTCCTTCTCCTCAGCGGCGTGGCCATCCTGCTCTCGCGACTGACACACGGTCGGTGGATCGCTGTGCTCCTGACTGCAGCGCTCTTCGGGGCCGGCCACTTGGGCAACGACGGTGCCACAGCGGTCTCTGCCTTCGGCACAGGCCTTGGCGGCGTGATCTACGCCGTTGCGTTCCTCGCAACCCGCAGCGTGTGGTTGCCGTTCGGCCTTCACCTCGGCTGGAACATGGCCCAGGGGCTGTTCGGCTTCCCGATCAGCGGCAACATCGTTCCCGGATGGTTTTCGACAGCCTCTACCGGCCCCGAACTTCTCAACGGCGGCGCTTACGGCCCCGAAGGCGGCATCCCCGGAATGCTGGCCCGCGTGTTGATCATCGCCATGGTGTTCGCCTACGTGAAGACCCGCTGGCCGGACGGCAGTATCGCCACCCTGCGGTTCGCGCCAGCCCCGGAGAAACACGGCGCCGTTCTCCAACCAACAACCTGAAAGGAATCGCCATGCGGATAGCACCCAAGGTTTGGATCGGCCTCGCTATTTGGATCGGCTACGTGGTGGTCGTGACCGCCATCCAACTACTCTCCGGCATCCCCTATCCAGAGCTCAGTGCCAGCGCCTCAAACGTATGGCGGGCCATCGTGGTCTCCCTCAGCATCGGGAGCATACTACTGGCCGCCACCGCGTGGTGGCTTGGCTGGTGGAAACCAGCCCTGCGCGATCGCCAACGCGCGCCCCACAAATGGCCAATCATTGCCCCTCTAGTGCTCCTGCTGGCCGCACTCGTGAATTTTGCCGGCACCGATTGGTCCAAGTTCGACGCCGGATTCCTCCTCGCGCTACTCACATTCGGTGTCCTGGTCGGCTTCGCCGAGGAATTCAGCACCCGTGGCCTGGTGCTCGTCGCCCTGCGCTCAAAGCTCGGCGAAGGATGGGTATGGTTCCTCTCCAGCCTGATGTTCGGGCTAATGCACGCCGTCAACTTCTTCGCCGGACAGGCACTGTCGCCAACATTGACCCAAGTCGTCCTGACGTTCGCGCTGGGAACCGGGTTCTACATCCTGCGACGCACCACCGGCACCCTGCTCTGGGCCATGGCCCTGCACGCAATCTGGGACATCTCCACCTTCACCGTCGCCTACGCACCCACCGAATTGGCTGGCCTGGCCGGCCCGATCCAATACCTCAGCGCAATCCTCGCCGTCGCGTTCGTTTACTGGGCGATCAAGGGAGCCAACGAACGGACCGCTGTCACCACCCCAGACCCAGCCCTCAGATAGGCGTCTTTTCAGCGGCTTGTTCGAGCCTTTTTGGCGCGGATGCCCGATTCCTACGAAGAACGGTGAGAGAGGGAACCCCTCAAACCTGACAGGCGTGAGAGAAGGAACCCCTCAAACCCGACAGGCGTGAGAGAAGGAACCCCTCAAACCCGACAGGCGTGAGAGAAGGAACCCCTCAAACCCGACAGGCGTGAGAGAGGGTTACTTCTCCACGAGCGTCAGGACGTCGTAGGTGGCTACGATTTCGTCGTTCTGGTTGGTCAGGACGGCGTCCCAGGCAACTTCGCCGTATTCATCAGTCTCGCGCGGGGTGATCTTCTTGGCCGTCAAGGTGACACGGATGGAGTCGCCGGCCGCAACGGGCGTGATGAAGCGCAGGTTCTCCAGGCCGTAGTTGGCCAGGACGGGACCCGGTGCGGGCTCGACAAACAGTCCGGCAGCCCAGCTCAACAGCAGGTAGCCGTGGGCCACGATGCCGGGGAAGAAGGGGTTGGCTTCGGCGGCTTCCTGATTGGTGTGCGCATAGAAGGTGTCGCCCGTGGAGTTCGCAAAGGCAGTGATGTCCTCGAGCTTGACCTCACGGAGTTCAGAACGCACGGCATCGCCGATGCGCAAGGTTGAGAGGTGCTTACGGAACGGGTGCTCCCCCTCGGTTTCCACCGTGAAGTTGCGGTCGGCTCCGGTGTGCCACTGGCCGGTAACAGCAGTGAGCATGTTGGGGGAGCCCTGGATGGCGGTGCGCTGCATGTGGTGCAGGACGGAGCGGATGCCGCCCAGTTCCTCGCCGCCACCTGCGCGGCCGGGACCACCATGGACCAGGTGCGGGACAGGTGAGCCGTGACCGGTCGACGAGCGGGCGTCTTCCCGGTTGAGCATGTGGACGCGTCCGTGATGGGCTGCGATGCCGGTGACCAGCTCGCGGGCCACTGCGGGATCGTTGGTGCACACGGAGGCTACCAGCGAACCGGATCCACGGGCAGCCAGGCGAATGGCGTCGGCAAGGTCCGAATAGCCAATGACTGACGATACGGGTCCGAATGCTTCCAGCGAGTGGACTTCTTCGGTCTCAGCATCGGCCCAGCTTAGGAGCACGGGAGACATGAACGCGCCGTCCTCCACGACGCCCACGGCGCCCCCAACCGAGGTGACCGACGGCGTATCGAGAGATCCGTACGCAAGCTCGCCACCGGCGTCGAGCATGGATTGCACAGCAGCGCGGACGTCGGCGAGCTGCTCCAGCGAAGCCAGGGCGCCCATGGTGACGCCGTCTGCACGGGGGTCACCGACGACGACGCGCTCGTTGATGCGGGCGCCGACGGCGGCAGCAACCTCAGCGGTGAGCTGCTGCGGCACGATGATGCGGCGGATGGCGGTGCACTTCTGGCCCGCCTTGACAGTCATTTCGGTGACCACTGCCTTGACGAAGGCGTCGAACTCTGGCGTGCCCGGAACGGCATCAGGGCCGAGGATGGCGGCGTTCAGGGAGTCGGTTTCAGAGGTAAAGCGGACGCCGCCCTGAACAACATTGCTGTGGCTCTTCAGCGAGTTGGCGGTTGATGCCGAGCCCGTGAAGGACACGAGGTCGCGGTAGTCGAGCTCGTCCAGGATGGTCCGGGCCGAACCGGAGATGAGCTGCAGGGAACCGGCCGGGAGGATACCCGATTCGACTATTGCCTTGACCGCAGCGGCGGCCACGTAACCAGTGGGCGTTGCGGGCTTCACGATGGTGGGAACGCCGGCAAGGAATGCGGGAGCAAACTTCTCCAACATGCCCCACACGGGGAAGTTGAAGGCGTTGATCTGCACCGCGACGCCGGGAATGCGGGTGTAGATGTGCTCGCCGGCGAAGGAGCCATCCTTGGACAGCACCTCCATGGGGCCGTCCACCACAACCTGCGAGTTGGGCAGTTCACGGCGGCCCTTGGATCCGAACGTGAAGAGCACGCCGATGCCGCCGTCGATGTCGATCATGTTGTCGATCTTGGTGGCACCGCTCTGCGACGAGGACTCATAGAGCTCCTGGCGCCGGCCGTTGAGGTACTGGGCAAGCTCCTTGAGCTTGAGGGCGCGCTGGTGGAACGTCAGTTTCCCGAGTTCGGCCTGGCCTGTGGTGCGGGCGTAATTTACGACGGCGGCAAGGTCCAGTCCGTCGGTGCTCACGTTGGCCAGGACTTCTCCGGTGCTGGCATCGCGAACCGGGACCTTCTTGGCGTCTGGCGCCGGGGTCCACCAGGCATCCTGAACGTAACTGGGGACGGTTGCAACGGCTGTGGTTTCCGGGGCGACTGCGGTAGTGGTCATCGTCGACGGGTCCTTCCAAGGCACGTGAAATCGGCACGGTCAATGCTGACTGGAGCCAACATTACTGACCGGCCGTTCGGTAATATATACAGGGTACATGAATGCCCGGAGGAGTACAGCAGTAATTTCCAGGGACGCCGAAGGGCCGGCCCCTTTGTGGGGAGCCGACCCTTCGTTTCGTTTGTTTGGATGCCGAGTCTAGTTGGCGCCGAATTTGGTGTTGTAGCGGAACATGAAAGCTGCCATCGCGTCACGGTTCACCGGCTGCAACGGACGGAACGACTTCATGTTTCCCGCCTCGGCCCAGCCCGTGGAAATCCCCTGAGCCGCGAGCCAGGTGATCTCCTTGTAGAACTGAGCACCCACCGGAACATCAACAAACGGCGAAACCTTCGGTGCCGTGAACTCAGGCTCCCCCGCCAGCCGGTACATGAACGCCGCCATCGCATCACGGTTCACCGCCTGCAACGGACGATACGTCGTGGACTTGTCAGCCTCGACCCACCCCGTCGAGATCCCCTTATCGGCAAGCCAGGTGATCTCCTTATAGAACTGCGTACCAACAGGAAGATCCTTGAACGGAGTCACCGCAGGAGCCGTGAAAGCAGGCTTGTCAGCCAACCGGTACATGAACGCAGCCATCGCATCACGGTTCACCGGAGACAACGGTTGATACGTCCGGGACCCATTCGCCTCCCACCCCGTGGAAATACCCTTATCCGCCAACCACTGGATCTCATCCTGGAACTGCGCCCCCAACGGAACGTCATCAAAACCACGAGTACCTTGAGTAGCCGTGGCATAACTCAACGTCCCAATATCCGTGTTCTTGCCCACCGCGGTCGCAACCGACCTGGCATTGGCCTCAGCAAGAACATCCCCCGAGAAAATCGGACCGGACTGGCCCTCAGCGTCAGCCGACACAAAGTACAAACCCGTGCTCAGACCCGTGACCTTGAACGTGCCATCCCCCGCGGTCCTTGCGTGGCGGGCAGTGAGCACGGCGTTCTTGGAGTAAATGCGAATGGGCACATCGCTCAACGGTGAACCGTTGGATCCCACGACCTTGCCCGTAAGGGTCCCACCCACACGGTTGGTCGCATTGATGTTCTCAGCTGACTGCCCCGGCGCCAAGGTGATATTCGTGGCGCTTCCTACCCCCGAGCTTTCAGGCACATTGTTATAGAACTGCCCTTCTTGAGCCGTTCGATAGGTGTCGTAGTCCTCTCGGTTGAACTGGACCTTGTATGCCCCCGGAAAGAGGCCACTGACCGTATATTCCTTGCCCGAGTAGTACTGGGCATGTTTTATCACGGAACCATCCACAGCAAGGACCTGCACGCTGTTGCCGGCGTCCAGGGTGGGAAAGGAGCCAGAGATGGCGGCGGCCCTCACGGGGGCGTCCGCAATGCCACTGACAGTCTGGGCTGCGGCCACAGTAACACTGGGCGATGAAGCCGAGGTTGGCACGCTGCCATGCCACATGGAGACGAGGTCGTAATTATCTGATTGGAACTCGAGCTTGTACGCCCCTGCTTCGAGCCCACCGATCGTGTACGCACCCGCCTTGACGGCGGTTTGGATTGTCACCTTCGTCAAGTCGTTGGCGGGTCGGGCTACTACCGACCCGTGGAAATTTCCTCCCGAAATGGAGCCCGAAATGACTGCGGATTTCTTCAAGACCTGATCGATTCCCGTGACTACAGACCCATCGGAAACCTTGATCTTTGTCGCTTGGGCGGGGTCGGAAACGCCGGGGTAATTGGTCTTGAGGAATGGAGATCTTCCCTCATGGGAGGAAAACGAAACGATGTAAGCGCCGGGCATCAGCGGCCCGAGATCGAACGACTTGTCCTCACTCCTGATCATCTGCCACGCAGTGTGGTCCCCGTCCGAAGCCGTGACAACGATGTCTCCCCATTCCGTGCCTTCGGGAGCAGTGACTTTACCCTTGATCCGTCCGCCGGGAGAAAGGATTTGATTGATCCCGGCGACGGCGGCTCCGGCAGCGACGTCGACACGGGTGGCCTCCGCTTGCGTATACCCGCCGTAATAGGTGGCGAGCACGTTGCGAGGTTCGGAACTTTCCCTGAAGTAGATTACGTACTGTCCGGGTTCGAGGCCGGTCAGGGAGAACTGTCCACTGGCATTCGGCTTAGCTTGTTCAAAGGCGGAGTTGGACCAGGCCTGAACAGAGATCGTGGTCGCATCCACACCAGCAGGGACCGTGACCTTGCCTGAAATACTCCCGGTGGGTGCTGCGATGGCCGGGGATGCGATCCCGGCTGGCAACGCGCCCAGGAAAAGTGCTGTCAATACTGCGAGAGCGACGCGAAAGCGGCCGCGCGAAAAACCCCTCACGGGTCCCCCATGTTCCATGCGAGCGAAAGGGCCGCTCCAATGGCGGCCCCACGCGATCTTAGTGCATGTACGGCGGTACTCGAAAACGCAGCAAAGCAGCGAACGGGTTCGGACAAAAAAGGGGTTGGCTCCACTGATCTGGAACCAACCCCTTCTGGTTGATAAGTCGAGCTAGGCGGCTAGTTGGCGCCGAATTTGGTGTTGTAGCGGAACATGAAAGCTGCCATCGCGTCACGGTTCACCGGCTGCAACGGACGGAACGACTTCATGTTTCCTGCCTCGGCCCAGCCCGTGGAAATCCCCTGAGCCGCGAGCCAGGTGATCTCCTTGTAGAACTGAGCACCCACCGGAACATCAACAAACGGCGATACCTTCGGTGCCGTGAACTCAGGCTCCCCCGCCAGCCGGTACATGAACGCCGCCATCGCATCACGGTTCACCGCCTGCAACGGCCGGTAGGTCGTGGACTTGTCAGCCTCGACCCACCCCGTCGAGATCCCCTTATCGGCAAGCCAGGTGATCTCCTTATAGAACTGCGTACCAACAGGAAGATCCTTGAACGGAGTCACCGCAGGAGCCGTGAAAGCAGGCTTGTCAGCCAACCGGTACATGAACGCAGCCATCGCATCACGGTTCACCGGAGACAACGGTTGATACGTCCGGGACCCATTCGCCTCCCACCCCGTGGAAATACCCTTATCCGCCAACCACTGGATCTCATCCTGGAACTGCGCCCCCAACGGAACGTCATCAAAACCACGAGTACCTTGAGTAGCCGTGGCATAACTCAACGTCCCAATATCCGTGTTCTGACCCACCGCGGTCGCAACCGACCTGGCATTGGCCTCAGCAAGAACATTCCCCAAGAAAATCGGCCCCAGGCCTTCAGGCTCAGCTACTACGAAGTAGAACCCCGTGGTCAGGCCGGTAACCTTAAAAGTTCCGTCAGCCGCTGTCCTTCCCGGACGAGTAGTGAAGGACCCATCCTTGGTGTAGACACGGATCGGCACCTCGCTCAAAGGAGCGCCGTTGGCGCCGAGGACCTTGCCCGTCAGCGTTCCGCCCACGCGAACGGTTGCATTGATGTTCTCAGCGGTCTGCCCGGCAGCAACCGTCACTGGCGTGGCATTGGCGGCACCCCCGGATTCCGGGAGGTCCTTGTACAGCTGGCCCTCGTAGGTGGTCCAGTACCCCTTGGTGCGGTTGAACCCGACCTTGTAGGAACCGGGCAGCAGGTTCTTGAGGGAGTAGGTGGTCTGCGACGTTTCCATGACTGTGGAAGAAGCCACCGTACCGTCCGCAGTCACCGCTGTGATGCCCATCCCCGGGCCACTCATCGACGGGCCCGGCGCGGGTGCCCCGGCGACGGAACCAGAGATAGTGGCAGCTGCAACAGCGGAGTCGTGGATTCCAGTGAGCTTTTGGCCGTCGGTCACGGTGATCCAGGGCGACTTGGCAGGGTCAGCAACCCCCTTGTGCCACATGTTGGCCCACGTGTCGTTAAAAGCGCGGTAATGGAGCTTGTACGTGCCAGCCTTGAGACCACCAATCGTGAAGTTACCCAAGTTATCCGAGCTGAGGAACGCTGATCCTGCGAAATCGTTCAGGGCAAAGTCCGGGCCGGCCTCCACCATGACCTGGCCGTTGTAGGCAGCAGCACCAGCCGGAACCGAGAGCTTTCCAGAGATCATTGCGGCCGGTTTCAGCGTTTGATCGATGCCGCTGGTGGTGGCACCCTCTGTAACGTTCACCGGTGTCGGTGCGCCGCCCGGAGACGTCGAATACGACGTGCGCAAAACGGGCGAGGGCTCAGGAGAGTAGCTGAAGCCCACTTCATGTGTGCCGGTAGGCAACCCGATGACTGTGTATGTGCCGTCTGCTGCTGGATTGGCGGGCAATCCGGCATTTGCGTTAACGCTGACCTTGGTCACGTCCACGCCGGCAGGTACGGTGACCTTTCCTGAGATCTTGCCGCCGATGGTCAAGGTCTGGTTGATCCCGGTCACCACTGCACCGGCCGCAACGGGAATGACGGTCGCTTGGCTTTCCTTACGACCTCCATACCAAGTGGAGGTGAGTTCGGGCGCGGCAAAGGTACTAAAGCTGACTTTGTACTGCCCGGCTTCGAGCCCGGTGAGAGTGAAGGTGCCGTTGGCTTGGACTTGGGCATAGCTGTACGACGGGCTAAGTGTTTGCACCGTAATTTTCGTTACGTCAAAGCCCTCGGGCACCGTGACCGTTCCGGAAATACTTCCCGTGGCCGCTGCAAACGCCGGGGACGCAAACCCAGCGGGCAATGCGCCCAGAATAAGTGCTGCTAACAGTGTGAGAGCGAGCCGAAAACGGCCGCGAGAAATACCCCTCATGGGTCCCCCGATTTTCATGCGAATGAAGGGGTCGCTGGGTTGGCGACCCGTCGCGATCCTAGTGCATGAAAACGGTTATTCGAAACGCCGGATATATGTGAAGTGAGAGAAGGCTTCGGGCTGCTTTAGCCCTTGCCCCCGAGCTTCTTCACCAACAGGAGCGGCTTTTTGAGGAACTCCCCTACGCTGGTCCGGACGACGATGGTCTGGTTCAGGGCGTCGAGCCGCTCCAGCACGTGGTCGAGCTTGGCGGCGGCTTCGTCGAGGCGACGCTGCTGGGCACGGATCAGCTCCTCCTGCTCGGCCAAGACTTGCGTCAGGTAGAGCATGGTGCCGAGCCCGCCCTGGGCAACACCCTCTCGAAGGTGCTCATCGCGGACCAACGCATCGTAGCGGGCGTGCTCGGCGGCTTTAGCGAAGATACTGTTCCCGTCATGCCCCTCGGACTCAGGCCGCTGGGACCAGAACGCGAGGGGTTCGCCGTCGAGGAATCCAACGCGCGAGTGGCTGAGGACCCGCAGGTGGAACTCCCAGTCGCCCACCACAGGGAGGTCTTCGTTGTAGTACCCCACGGCGTCGTGGAGGCTGCGACGGTACAGGAAGGAAATGGGGACAGCCCGGTTGATCTTCAGCATGTCGGCAAGGGTGATTTGCTGCATGTCCGCCCAAAAGATCTCGCGGCGGATCGGCTCAATCCGGTCTGCCACGAGCTCTTCGATGACGATCTCGGTGCGGACCATGACGCCGCTCTCGGCTCCGTGGGCAGGATCATCCAGGTAGGCGACCGTGCTCTCCAGGAAGTTCGGCGCCCAAAAATCATCGTCGTCGTGGATCACGATGAAGTCGCCTGAGCCGGCTTTGATGCCCGCGTTGGAGGCGGCCTCCATCCCGACGGATTCGGCATGGTGGAGCGTGATGATGCGTTCCCGCTCGGCTTCAGGCCGCTGGGAGGTGAGGCGATCGACGTCGGCCGGGTCGCCGCCGTCGTTCACGATCACCACCTCGAAGTCCCGGAAAGTCTGGGCGAAAATGTCGTCCAGGGCCCGTGCCAGGAAGATTGGGCGGTTCTTGGTACGGGTCACGATGGTGACGCGGGCACCGGCATTCATGGCTGGTCCATTCCGTTCGGGAAGTGTGATCAATCCTGCATGTTAGCAGCGCCCGGAAGCCCGGAGCCCAGCTTTGCCCGAACCGCCGCGATCTGAACCTCAGTGACGCCGTTGGTCGTCAGGAAAGTCACCGCGTCGATCGAACCAAGGAAGTCCCGAAGGCTCGCCCGACGCTGCGCCAGCATTGCCTCAAGGTCGTCGCCGGAAAGGTACGGGTCGTGCGCGTGAGGCGCCCCATGTGTGCGGTGTCGCTCGTTGATCCCGCGGGCAGCGAGCTCGTAGCCGCGCACGATCTCCTCTTGGTCGATGTCCGCCAGCTGCTGGAGGAGCAGGGCGATCACACCACTGCGGTCCCTGCCCGCCGAGCAGTGAACAACCACCTTTCCCGGGGACGCGGCGATGGCTTTGAACACCGCGGCAATTTTCTCCCCGAAAAGCTGCAAATAGTCACCGTACTGGGCAGGGTCCTTCAGATAGGGGCCGAACAGTTCACTGAAGTCGCTATGGTCAGGATCCTCTGTTGGGCAATGGACGACGTCGATACGGGCCTTCACGTGGTCCGGCACCTTGGGATCGGTATCGCGTTGGCGACGTTCGCGGGAGGCACGGAGATCGATCACGGTGCGGACGCCGTCGTCGTACATCTGCTGCCAACCGGTCCCGGTGAGCCATTCGTGCCGACCCATCCGGTACACGTCTCCGGCAACGTGCCAGGCGTTGACGGCGCCATCCCACCGAACAGCGTGGTGAGCTGAGGTTGTCCCATCCATAGGAGCCAGCTAAGCACATTGGACGGCCTGGATGTGAGTGTTCGCTGAGGGGCTGGCTCTCGGGATTATCACGCGCGCCTAATGCCGAGAGCTCACCCCTCGGCGGCGTATTTCGACAGCCTGAACTCGAGGCCGTTGCGCACCGCGGGCCATTCGTGGTCAAGGATGGAGAACACCACAGTGTCGCGGAGCGCACCGTCGCCGCTGCGCGAGTGGTTCCGGAGCACGCCGTCCTGCTTCGCTCCGAGCCGGGCAATCGCGTCCCGGGACTGCTGGTTCAACCAGTGCGTGCGGAATTCCACGGCCGGGCAACCCAGTGTTTCGAAGGCGTGCCGAAGGAGCAAAAGCTTGGAATCCGGGTTGGTTCCCGTGCCGTGCGCCGAAGCAGCATTCCACGTCGAACCGATCTCCACGCGCGGCGTTACGGCGTCGATGTTCATGTACGTCGTCATGCCGATGAGCTTGCCCGTCGCCGTGGACCGCGTGGCAAACGGCAGCATGGAACCTTTGGCTTGCAGGTCCAGGCGCCGGTCGATCTCGGCGGCCATGCCCTCCGGCGTCGGGACTGAGGTGTACCAGAGCTTCCACAGTTCGCCGTCGCGGGCTGCGTCCACCAGCCCATCGTGGTGCTCCGGGCTCAGCGGTTCAAGCGTCACGAATTTTCCGGTCAGGGTGATGGGTTCGATTGAAGTCACCCGGTTAGCCTAACCGCCTGCGGGCGTCAGTCGTTCCAGTCGAAGAAGCCCTTGCCTGTCTTGCGTCCGAGCTCGCCACGGGCCACTTTGTCCCGGAGGATCTGCGGCGGAGCGAAACGGTCGCCGAGCGTGGAGTGCAGGTACTCCGCAATGCCAAGCCGGACGTCCAGGCCCACAATGTCGGTGGTCTTCAGCGGACCTGTGGGGTGCTTGTAGCCCAGGACCATGGCGGCATCAATGTCCTCCGCGGACGCGACGCCCTCTTCCACCATGCGCATGGCCTCCAGGGCGATCGCCACACCCAGGCGGGAGGATGCGAACCCGGGCGCGTCATTGACGACGACGGCGGTCTTGCCAAGTGCCTCGGTCCAGCTTTTCGCCGCAACAGCGAGTTCGGGAGACGTTTCCTTGGCCAGCACCACCTCAATGAGGGTAGAGGCGGGCACCGGGTTGAAGAAGTGCAGGCCAACGAAGTTGGCGGGCCGGCGGAGTTCGTTGGCGAGTCCGGTGACTGACAAGGAAGAGGTGTTGGATGCCAGGAAAGCATCCGCTGAAAGGTGCTCTTCAACGGCTTTCAGAGCGGTGACTTTGAGTTGGTAGTCCTCAGGCACGGCTTCCACCACAAGGCCACAGTGGATGAACGACTCGTAATCCGTGGAGGTGCTGAAGCGGGCCATTGCTGCTTCGGGGGCCTCGCTCAAGGTTCCACGGGCTGCAGACTTGGCAACCGCCTCGGCTACGCGGCCTTGCGCTCCGGCAGCCGCCTCGTGATCACGCTCCACCACGATCACGGTGGCACCCTTGGTGAGGAAAGCGTGCGCGATGCCGGCACCCATCCGGCCACCGCCCAAGACTCCGACGACGTGCGGGATGGCGGGAACTGCTGTCATTTCTGGGTCCTGTCTTGCGTGGGCGCTTCAGTGTCTTGCTGGGCTTTTGCCGATTTCTTGTCGAGGAAGGCCTGCATGCGATCAAACTTGGCCTGGGATTCAAAGAGGATTCCCTGGGCGAGGGTATCAATCAGCGGGTGGGCTTCAGCCGGGGCGTGGAACACCGACTTGGTAATGCGGACCGCCAAGGGGTCCTGACGTCCGATCCGGTCCGCCAGCTTGTGGGCGGCATCCATCAATTCCGGGGCCTCATGGATTTCCGTGATGAGGCTGATCCGCAGTGCTTCCTCAGCCCGCAGCACAGCGCCGGCCAAGAGAATCTCCTTGGCCTTCGGCTCGCCGACAAGCTCCTTCAGTCGCCAGCTGGCACCGGCCGCGGCCAGGATCCCCAAGCCGGTTTCCGGGTTTCCAATCCTGACGCTCGGAGTTCCGATGCGGAAGTCCGCCGCGTAGGCGAGTTCAGCGCCCCCACCCAGGCAATATCCGTCCAAGGCCGCGATGACGGGCATGGGAAGCTTGGCGATCCGGACAAAGATGGTGGAGTTGATCCCCTGTAAGGCGTCATCCCGACGGCGTTCCCGCAACTGGCCAATATCGGCACCGGAGGCAAACACGCCCTCGGTTCCGGCGATGATCAGTACCTTGGGGCTCCGCTCCAGTTCAGCGCAGACCAGGTGGAGCTCGTCCACCATTTTCTGGTCAATCGCATTGCGGACCTCGGGGCGGTTCAGGAGAACGGTGAGGCGGTCTTCGCGTTCCTCGATGAGCAGCGTGCTGAAGTCTTTCGGGTTCAGTGCCATTACACGCCTTCCAGCAGCATCGCGGTGCCTTGTCCGACGCCGATGCACATCGTCGCCAACCCGACCTTCGGTCCAGTCCCGGAGGCGAGTTCGCGCTCCATCCGGCCCAACAGCGTGATGGCGATACGTGAGCCGCTGGAACCGAGCGGGTGCCCCAAGCTGATGGCGCCGCCGTCGTTGTTCACGATGTCAGGGTTCAACCCGAGGCGACGCATACTCGCGAGTGACTGCGTGGCGAATGCTTCGTTTAGTTCCACGGCGCCGAGCTGATCCGCGCTGAGGCCCGTACGCGCAAGGATTTTCTGAGTAGCCGGAACAGGACCAATGCCCATGATTTCCGGCTCGCAACCGGCTGAAGCTCCGTCGACGATGCGGGCGCGTGGGATAAGGCCGAACTTCTTGATGGCTGCCTCTGACGCGACGATGATGGCCGATGCACCATCGTTCAGGGTGGAAGAGTTGCCTGCCGTGACCACGGATCCGCCAGGGACCACAGGCCGCAGCCTGGCCAGGACGTCCATGGTGGTGCCTTCACGGGGACCTTCATCGGTGTCCACCACTGTCTCGGACTTACGCGTCGTGACCGTGACCGGAACAATCTCGTCCTTAAAGCGGCCGCCGGCAATGGCGGCCAGCGCGCGCTCGTGCGAGCGGACGGCGAAGGCGTCAGCGTCCTCACGGGAGATGTTGTCCACCCGGCCCACTTCCTCGGCCGTCTCCGGCATGGAGTACGTCATCTTGCCGTCACGGGAGAGCTCACCCTTGGTGAAGAGCGGGTTGGCAAAGCGCCAGCCGATGGACGTGTCGAAGATCTGTCCCGGCTTGGCGAATGCTGTGGCCGGCTTCTCCTGGACCCATGGCGCTCGGCTCATGGACTCAACGCCCCCGGCTACCACGATGTCCGCAGCACCGGACTTGATCATCTGGCTGGCCATGATGATCGCGCTGAGACCGGAGGCGCACAGGCGGTTCACCGTGATGCCAGGGATGTGGAGGGGAAGTCCCGCCAGAATGGTGGCCATACGGGCCACGTTGCGGTTCTCCTCGCCTGCGCCGTTGGCGTTGCCGAGGATCACCTCGTCAATGGAGTCAGGATCGACGCCGGCACGCGCCACCGCTTCCCGGACCACCAACGCTGCGAGATCGTCCGGACGGACGGAGGACAGTGCCCCACCGTAGCGACCTACAGGCGTACGTGCGCCGCCAACAAGAAAAGCCTCGACCATGAGAACATCCTTCGCGAAGTGAAAGGGACCGGCCTGGGAATAATATACCGACCGTTCGTTCTATAAAGATTACACGGCCCGGCGGGCCGGTCAACAGGAGAAGCTCGCCGTTAAGCCGGCCCGCCCGCCGCATCACACCACCCGGATCCCCAGATGGCCCGCCAGCAAAGGTGCCATCAGGCTGAGTTGGTAGTCGTCGATAACAACCCCCGCCAACCCCGCCAATCCATTGATCCCCCGGAACTCGGATGTCCGCAGATCAACGTCCTTGAGCTTGGCCCCAGTAACGTCCAAGGTGCCAATGGTGCAGTTCTTCAAAGCGATCCTGGTCCCGGCGCAACCACCGAGATCGAGCTCGTTGATGATGCAGTCGGAGATCTGGAGGTCCATGAGCTTGGAGCCTCGCAGGTTCACATAGTCCAGCTTGCCGCCATCGATCCGGACGGAGCGCCAGTTTCCCTCATAAAGTTCAGCTGAGCCCCACCGGGGGTTGCTGATTTCCACGTCCTGCCAGGAACTTCGCGCGGCAGTGAAGACCGGCGCATACGGCTCGGCCAGAATGCACTCCCGGAACGTGGCGCCCCGCAACTGCGCCTCATTGAAGGAGACGCCGTTCAATTCGCATTCGATGAAGTCGGAGCCACTCAGCTCTTCTCCGTCGGCGGAAACCTTGGTCCACCTGACGCCGTCGTACCGTTCGCCACGCTGGAAGTCCGGAGCGTCGTCGTCGCGCAATTCTTCCAAACGGACCGGTGAAATCTTAGGGGCCGCAACCTTCGCAGCCGCCATCAGAGGGATTCCGCCTTTGCTGCGATCTCCGTCAAGTCCTTGGCGAGTGCCTTGCGCGTCATGCTCATGCCGATCTTCCCGAAGAGGGCCATACCCACCTTGCTGAGGAATGACGGCTTGAGGACCTCGGCGCCGAACGTCAGCGTAAGGTCCGTTCCGCCGTCGCGCTCGGACAGGGTGAAGCGCGAGGTGTAATCAGCGCCGCCCTGAAGCGCCTTCACAGTAGTGCTGCGCGGCGGGTCGGCCTGGGACACCCACATTTCGACGGTTTCCTGCTTGCCCATCATGGTCCGGGTTTCTTTCCATCGCGTGCCTTCGCCGTACGGGCCCTCGCTGAGCAACTGGACGGAGTCGATGCCGGAGAGTGTGCCGGCCGAGCCCGGGATATCCGAGATAACGGCCCAGACTTTCTCCGGGCCTGCCTTAATGTGCTGCGTCAGGGTGGTGGTGTGTTCCATACATCGAGCCTAGTGCCGACCCCTGACAGTCCCAATGAGGGCAGTCAGCCAAGTGACCACAGCGCAGACGCCAACACCCCAGGCAATGTCGGTCACCGCCACCATCGGCGGGAAGTCCTTGAGCACGGCGAGCGCCGTCAACGCCCAGGTGGAGTACGTGAAGAAGCCAAACAACGCTCCTCCCGCGGCCCGCCGACCCAGCGTGAGGTCCGCCTTCCCTGGCCGCACGCCATAGTGAACAATCCCGGCAACAAAGACTACGTAGAACAGCACCGCCGCCACTGGCTGCGGACTGGACGCTATCAGGTGTCCGATCTGGCTTTCATACTGCCGCTGCGCCACGGTGAGGATCCATACGACGTCGATCACGGCAAAAATCACTGCTGCCAGCGCGTAGGACAGAAGCCAACGCTTCATGCCGCGGCTCATCCCTGGCGCCGGGTGTCAGCGTAGAGGTTGTCCACGATGTGCCGTGCGCGTTCGGTGAAAGCCCCACGTTTGAGTTTCATGGTGGGTGTCACGATTCCGTTGGCCTCCGTGAGGTCGGTCAGCAGCAAGACGAACCGGCGCACCTGCTCGGAGCGTGCGATTTTCGCGTTCGCAGCACTGACGGCCTTGCCAATGACGGCCAGAAGCCGGACGTCGTCGATTTGGACTGCGCCGCCGTCGTCGGGGATCCGGAGGCCCTTCAGATCTGCAATGCCCTCGCGCTCGGCCCACGCAGCCAAGGTTTCGGGGTCCAGCAGCACCAGCCCACCGAGATACGGCTTGCCCTCCCCCACCATCACGGCGTGGGCAACCAGGGGGTCGCCTTCAACGTAGCCTTCCCAAATGGCCGGGGAGATGGTCTTCCCGCCGGCGGTGACAATGACGTCCTTGATCCGCCCCTTCAAGGTGAGCCGGCCCAGATGGTCCAGCTCGCCGAGGTCCCCGGTCCGGAAATAGCCGTCGACGAACGCTTCGGCGTTGTCCGCCTGCCGGCGGTAGCCTGCAAAGACGCCCACACCGCGGGCCAGGACTTCACCTTGGTCCGAGAGACGCACGGTGGTACCGGGCATGGGAACACCCACGGACCCCGAGTTAATGGCCCCGGGCAGGTTCCCCGTCAACGGGGCGGTAGTTTCCGTGAGGCCGTAGCCTTCGATCACGGGAAGTCCCAGTCCTCGGAAGAACAGGGACAGTTCCGCGTCGAGGGCCCCGGCGCCGGACAGCAGGTAATCGAGGCGTCCGCCCACCAACTTCCGCAGCCGGGCGTAGAAAAGGCGGTCGAACAGGGCCCGCCGGATGCGGAGGCCGGCAGAGGCACGGACGGTCTGGTCGGCGTCGTGCGCTTCGGCAAACCGGCCCCACTCCACTGCCGTGCTTTGCGCCGAAGCCCACACGCGCCCCAGCCGCTTTTGCGTTGCGGCGGCAGCGGCCGATGCCTGGATTTTCTGCAGCACACGCGGAACCACCACCAGGAACGTTGGCTTCAAAGCGCCCAGTGCAGGAACCACGTCCCGTGGATCGGAGAGGTGGGCGATCCGCATGCCGTTGGCCAGGCAGATCAGCTGCAGCCCGCGTGCCAGGACATGGGCCATGGGCAGGAAGATGATGGTGTTGCCACCCTCTCGGACCACCTCCGTGTAGGCTCCGGCGACGTTCAGGACCTGCCCCACGAAGTTGCCGTGGGTGATGAGCGCACCTTTGGGCGCCGCCGTGGTGCCGGAGGTGTACACGATGGTGGCAACGGAGTCGAGATCGGCCAGCAAGCGGCGCTCCTCAACGGTGCTGTCCGGGATCCCGACACCGCGGGCCACTAAATCTGCCAGGTCCGCCCCGGGCACGGCATCAATGGTCCAGATCCCCAGGGGCTGGATTCCTGCGGTGCTAAAACCCTGCTCCAGCAAAGCGGCGTGCTCCGCGGTGCCGCCCACGGCAAGCCTGACGTCGGCGTCGGCCAGGATCGCCGTCACCTGCGGCGCCGCTGAGGTTTCGTAAACCGGAACCACGACGGCGCCGGCGAACCAAGCCGCCATATCGGCCAGTGCCCACTCGTAACGGGTGGGGGACATGATGGCCAGGGACTCCCCCGGCTGGATGCCCGCCGCGATGAAACCCTTGGCCAGTGCCCGGACCTCGTCCACGAACTGCTCCGTGGTGACTTGCCGCCACGGATCGGTGATGGCCGCATCCGTCGCACGGACTTCGAATGCGATGTGCCCGGGGTTCGTCCGGACGCGCTCCATGAGCAACTCCGTGGCGTTGCGGTGGTTGGCCGCGTCAACCAGCGGCGGGGAGGTGAACTCTCTCAACGGGCACCCCCGGCTGACAGGGATTGCAGGTGCTCCTGCATCAGGCCCAGGACGGCGTCGAGAAAGTCCCCGACGACGGCTTGGTGTTCAGCAGGCAGCGCGTCCACGTGCGCAGTGGCAGCAGACAGGAGCGGCTGCAGCAGGTCCTTGACCTGGAGGGATGCCGAACTGGTGACGTTGACGTGCACTTGCCGCCGGTCTTCGGTGCTGCGCAGGCGCTCAACGAACCCGTGCGACTCCAAACGGCTGACCAGCGCAGTTGTGGTGGCCGCTGTAGCACCCAAGTCCGAGGCGAGGGCACCCACAGTAACGGGTCCCGACTCAGCCAGTACGGTCAGCGCCCTGTAGTCAGTGAGGTTGAGTCCGAGGGCCCGGGCTACCTCGCGTTCGGTCTCATTGGCCAGGCCAAACAGACCCTGCAAGGTCCGGGAGGTCGGGTGGGCCGACTCTCCGGTAGCCTTTTCATGATTTTGCATGGTTATATAGTAATCAAATTAGTTTGAACATAAAACAGGCTAGGAAACAGGCATTGTGGGGAAACGCCGCTCGAGCCGCCGTGAAAGGAACGCTGTCGTGAAGGATTCAGAGAGGAAGGGCCTCATTGCCCTTCCTGTGGTGGTGCTGCTGGGCGGACTCGTCGCCGTGGCTGGAAGCCAGCACGGAGCAAGCCTGACCGGGATTCCGGTCTTCGCCGCCGCAGTCGCCGCCGCGTTCATCATTCAATGGCTTGTCTTCATCCCGTCCTTCAAAGCACAGACAGAGAAGTACTTCGATCTCACTGGCTCACTGACCTATGTAGCCATCACCGTTCTTTTGGTGCTTGCCACCCCCGGAATTGATGCCCGTTCGCTGCTCCTTGCGGCCATGGTTGCCGCGTGGGCCCTCCGCCTGGGGACCTTCCTGTCCCGGCGGATCCACAAGTCCGGCAAGGACGACCGCTTCGACGAGATCAAGCCATCATTCGTGCGCTTCCTCAACGTCTGGACCATGCAAGGACTCTGGGTGGTCTTCACTGCCGCAGCAGCATGGGTGGCCATCACCAGCACCAACCGGGTGGCTTTGGACTGGCTGGCCGTCCTCGGATTCGTGGTGTGGGCGGCAGGATTCCTCATCGAGATCGTGGCCGACCTGCAGAAGAGCCGGTTCAAGGCCAACCCGGCCAACAAGGGAAAGTTCATCTCCACCGGACTGTGGTCAAAGTCCCGGCACCCCAACTACTTCGGCGAGATCCTCCTGTGGACGGGGGTGGCCATCATCGCCATCCCGGTACTCCAAGGCTGGCAGTGGGTTGCACTGATCTCCCCGATCTTCGTTGCCCTCCTGCTCACCAAGGTCAGCGGCATCCCCTTGCTGGAAAAGAAGGCCGACAAGACCTGGGGCGGCGAGGCGGGGTACGAGGCCTACAAGAAGAGCACCCCGGTGTTGATCCCGAAGCTCAGCTAGGACCCACAACGCAAGGCCCACCACGAAAACGGCGCGTGCCCCCGGAAGGAGGCACGCGCCGTCGTACGTTTGAAACGCAAGGACCAGACGGGTCTTAGCTGAACAACTCGCTCTTGGGCTCGTTGTTCTTGACCTTCTGCCACCCGAGCCACAGGACCAGGGCGAAGAACGGGATGGTGGCCAACGTCCATAGACCCAGCAGGAAGACCTCGCCGGTTGCCTTGTCCGTCATCGTGTCGAAGCCGATGAGCACGGTGATGGCCAGCAGCGCGATGAGGCCCAGCCAACTGGTCCACGGCGAGCCGGGCATCGGCAGGCTGGAGACGTTGCCGCGCTTCTTCCGCAGGGCAATCTGGCTCGCGAAGATGGAACCCCACGTGAAGATGACGCCGATGGATGCGGTGTTCAGTGCGAGGTCGAAGGCGTGCGAGCCACCCAGCCAGATGTTCAGGAGGATGCCCACGAGGTAGACGCCACCAATCGCCAGGATGGCGGCGTACGGCACGTGACGGGTGGACATCTTGGTGAGCCACTGCGGAGCGTGGCCGTTGTTGGCCATGGTGCGGAAAATGCGGCCGATCGAGTACAGGCCCGAGTTGCAGGAGGACAGTGCGGCGGTGATGACGATCATGTTCATGACGTCGCCCATCCAGCCCAGGCCCATCTGGCCGAAAACGGTAACGAACGGCGAGGTGCCGGCCACGTACTGGTCGGACGGAAGCAGCATTGCCAGCAGCGTCACCGAACCAACGTAGAAGACCACAATACGGATGACGACGGCGCGGATCGCCTTGGGAACTTCGCGTTCGGGGTTCTCCATCTCACCAGCGGTAATGCCGACGAGTTCGATGGCGTTGTAGGCGAAGATCACGGCGTTGAGGACCAGGATCATCACCAGGCCGCCCTTGGGGAACATGCCCCCGTCTTCGTGGAAGAGGTTGGCAACGGACGCGTTGCCGTCGCCCACCTTGGCGTTGGTGACAACCATGAAAGTGCCAACAGCCAGGAAGATCACGATGGCCGCGACCTTGAGGCAGGAAGCCCAGAACTCGAATTCGCCGAAGGCCTTGACGCTGAACAGGTTCACGGCCACCAGCAGCACCAGCGCGGCGATGGCAGACAGTTCAATGGGCACGTTCGGGAAGAAGAACTGGAAGTACAGGCCGATCGCGATCAGTTCGGCGATACCTGTCATGGCCCAGTTGATGAAATACATCCAGCCGGAAAGGAAGGCGCCCTTCTTGCCGAACATTTCGCCGGCGTAGCTCACGAAGGAGCCGGACGTCTGGCGGTACATGATGAGTTCACCGAGCGCGCGCATCAGCAGGTAAGCGATGACGCCGGCAATGGCGTAGGAGAAGATCAGGGCCGGGCCGGTGGAGGCCAGGCGGCCGCCGGCACCCATGAAGAGGCCGACGCCGATGGCGCCGCCCATGGCGATCATGGTGACGTGGCGGCGACTCAGGGTCTTCTGGTATCCCTCAGCGCTGAGGGTTGAGCCCGCGGCTGCGGATGACGCCTTGGAGCTCTGGAGATCTGTGGGAGTACTTTGCGGCACAGCTGTTCCTTGTGGGTTGGGGTCTTGCTGTAGGTGTCACGCCCATGCCGGAACACAGGCATCTTTGGCACACAAAATTCGAGCTTTTCCTCCTTTGAGGACCCGAAGTGTGACAAAGAACGCAGAACGCCGAAGCTTCGCGCAACCCGTCTATCTTACGGGATTAACCCGAATGCCCGTGACGCAGGCAACAAGGGGCTGTGGAAAAGGTCCCCCGCTGCCCCGCAAACCGTCGCCGCTCAGCCGACCTCCAGAACAATATTCCCGGCCTCATCTGCGAAGACTTTGTAGGTTTGAAGGGGTTTGGCGCCCGTGGTGGAGCAGCCGGTATGGAGTTCGAAGGCGTGCTGGTGCAATGGGCACATCACCACGTGCTGGTCGATGGTTCCATCTGCAATGGGGCCGCCTTTGTGCGGGCAGACACCCGAAACGGCGCGCAGGCTTCCGTCCCTGAGCCGGAACACTGCCACCTGCTCGCCGTCGACGCCAAAGGCCCGGCCTTCACCGAAGGGAATTTGGTCAAGAGGTCCCAGGACCAGCGGAATCTTCATTGGACCGGCACCTGCGGCAGAACTGTCAAAGGCAGGGAGGTGCGGAACTGGCCGGGCGTCAGGGGATCATCGCGTTCGCTCCAAGGGTCCACGTAGCTGTCCACCGAGGCCTGCATCGCTGCATCCAGGCGGGCGGCGATCCCTTCGGAATCGTCAAGAATGACGCTGCGGATCCGCTCAATCCCCACCCGAGGCACAAAGGAGTACGTCCGTTCCAACCAATGGGCGTTCTCCCGGTAGTACTGCATGAAACGGCCTGCAAGGAGAGTGACTTCCTCGGGCGTATCCACCGTGACCAGGAGGTCCCCCTTGCGGATGTGGGCACCCGCCGCTCCCCCGACGTAGATTTCCCAGCGGCCACCTTCCACCGCCACCACACCCACGTCCTTGACCAAGGACTCGGCACAGTTGCGTGGGCAGCCGGAGACCGCGAGCTTCAGCTTGGCCGGCGCTTCGATTCCTTGGAAACGCGACTCCAGACCAATGCCCAGTCCGGTTGAATCCCCCGTCCCGAACCGGCAGTAGTCCTTCCCCACACACGTCTTGACCGTGCGGAAACTCTTGCCATAGGCATACCCGGACGGCATGTCCAGATCCGCCCACACCTGTGGAAGCTCCTCCTTGGGCACTCCCAGCAGGTCGATCCGCTGCCCGCCGGTCAGCTTAATCATGGGAATGTTGTGCTTCTCTGCGACGTCGGCGATCCTTCGGAGTTGCTGGGCCGAGGTCACCCCACCCTTAATCTGCGGCACCACGGAGAACGTGCCATCACGCTGGATGTTGGCGTGTACGCGGTCGTTGATAAACCGGGCGTCGCGTTCATCAACGTAGTCTCCTGCCAACATCATCTTCATCAGCGATGCCAGCCCCATCTTGGATTTGGCGTCCTCGGCGCTGCCCGGCGCCAGGGCGGCAAAGACTTCCGAAACTGAACGGAGGCCGCGCGAACGGATCTCGGCCATCAAGGAACCCTTGTCCAGCGGAATTCCGGGAACGTAGTAGCTAGCTGCCGGGTCTTCCTCCACGGCACCACCAGCCGCCCATTCCACCACTTGGGTGACCATGGGCTTGCACGACCCACAGCCCTTGCCTGCACGGGTTGCGTCCATGGCAGCGGACACCGAAGCGCACCCGCCACGAACGGCGGACACCAGTGCCCCTTTGGAAACGCCGTTGCAGTTGCAGACCTGGGCGTTGTCCGCCAGCTCGGCAACGCTCTCCTCCTCCCCCGGTGAGCCGAGGTCGAACATCAGCGAGAGCCGCTCCTCAGGAAGGGGCAAACCCTGGTCGAAAGCCTGGGTCAGGTAGGCCACCTTGCGGCTGTCGCCCAGCAGGGTGGCGCCCACCATCTTGTTGTCCCGGATCACGATCGACTTGAACACTCCGCGGCCGGGTTCCGAGAAAACGATGTGCTCATCGGTATCCCGTTCGGGGCCATGAAGTCCCATGGAAGCGACGTCGACGCCGGCCACTTTCAGTTTGGTGGCAGTCCGGGAGCCCAGATACATCGAGTTGCGGTCCACTCCGGTGACGTGATCGGCCAGCACGGCGGCCTGCTCCCACAAGGGTGCCACCAGTCCGTACACCTGCCCGCGATGCTGGACGCACTCCCCTACTGCGTAGATTTCCTCTTCATCCATCACCCGGAGGTGGTCGTCGACCACGATGCCGCGCTCCACTGCCAAACCACTCACGACGGCGACACCCACGTTGGGCCGGATGCCTGCGGTGACTACCACCATGTCGCAGTCGAGATCTGGTTGGTCGCGCAGGCCCACCCCGGTGATGCTGTCCGAACCCAGGATCGCCGTGGTCCGGCTTCCGGTGTGCACTTTGATGCCCAGCGCCTCCACGCTCCGCCGCAGTATTGCACCGCCGTCGGGCCCCATTTGGGCGCTCATCAGGTGCCCGCCCGAGTGGACCACATCAACGTCCAGGCCGTAGGCCTGCAACCCCCGGGCCGCCTCCAGCCCGAGCAATCCGCCGCCAATCACCACTGCCCGCCGGTGGTGCTCGTGCTGGGCGAACTCGATCATCTTCCGGGTATCGTCCATGGTCCTGAAGGTGAAGACGCCATGCCGGACCGTTCCGCTGGGCGTATGGAGCCCGTCCATAGGTGGCAGGAAGGAGCGGCTGCCGGTGGCGATAATCAGTTGGTCGTACTGGACCACGCGGCCGTCGGCGGCGAAAACGTGCCGGCTGAACTTATCGATGCGGTCCACCAGGACCCCGGCATGGAGAGTGATGTTGTTCGCCTGGTACCAGGGGAGGGCGTTGAGGAAGATGTCCGCATCGCTTTCCTCGCCCGAGAGGACATGGCTGAGCATGATCCGGTTGTAGTTTCCATAAGGTTCGTCGCCGAACATGGTGATGTCGAAGATGTCACCGCCACCCCTGGCCAGGACTTCCTCCACGGCACGGGCACCGGCCATGCCGTTGCCGATCACCACCAGCCGCTTCTTCATCAGTGCTCCACCATGCCGAGATCCACCACCACTGATCCCCGAACGCCCGCGGGCGCCACCAGGAACAGCTCGATCACCGACCCGCCATCGGTGTCCTCCACTACCCTCAGCGGGATGTGGACATCGCCCTTGGCGCCTATGGGGAAATAGCGCATGGGAATGCGGTCCCGCATGAGGACAACGGTGATCAGTTCCGGGCTCGAGTTGCCGCCGCGGAAGTACAGCGTCTGGTTGACGACGCCGTCCGGGACGAAGTGCGAGAGCTCGGCATGGATGGGAACCGGTTTATCCAGCCCGGTGCCCTCGAAGTGGTAAATGCCCTGCAGGAAGAGGTTCTGGATGATCACGGGACAAGTCCTTTCGGCCGGTTCCCTTCCCATGGTGCTCTGCCGTTGTTTCAGAACGCGCGACGCCGTATTTCCGCCCACAGCACGAGGCGTAACGATCGCTTTGCGAACAGCTCACCGGCGTTGAAACCGCGTGAGGATTACAGCAATTTGCCGTCCTGCATCCCGTACCGGACCCACGTCCCCGTAGACGCCTCCCGGCCAGGACTGGAAGCACACCGATCGAACCACTCCCCCAAGGCACGGTCGTGGCTCACGATCACCAGCGTCCCGGCAAACGACGCCAGCGCGGCCTCCAACTGTTCCACCAGCACGGGTGCCAGATGGTTGGTGGGTTCGTCCACGATCATGGTTTCGCAGCCGCCCAACAGGAGCCGGGCCAGGGCGAGCCGGCGTTGCTGACCTGCGGAGAGGCCACCCACGGGGACGTGGAATTCAGCAGGCCGGAAGAGCCCCAGGTGGAGCAACCCCTCGGCATGGTCATCAATGTTTCCGCCCAATCCCGCAGCGAACGCGGGGAGCAGCCGGAGCCCCGGCCGCGCGGGCACGTCGAGTTCCTGCTGCAGGTAGCCCACTTTGCCCTTGATGGTCACGGATCCAGCCGCGGGTTCCAGGTTGCCCGTCAGCACAGACAACAGGGTGGATTTGCCGGCGCCATTGGGGCCCGTAATGAGCACCTTTTGTCCGGTTTCCACCTTGAGGTCGGTGGTGTGGAGCCGTCCCGGCACGCTGACTCCGTGGGCTTCCAGCGCGGGTTCGGAGTCCGTTTCAGCCACGGAACCCAGCGGCGCCGCCAGCTTCAGTGGCACGGGTGGCCGGTCAACGGGGTTTTCTTCGAGCCTGCGAAGCCGCTCCTGGGCGTTGCGGACTTTGCTGGATGCCGCACTCTGCCATGTTCCGGCCTTGAACCCGAAAGCCATCTTGTCGTTGTCGCGCTTGCGTCCGTAGCCCATGCGGTCGGCCACCGTGGCGGCCTGGAGGCGTTCGGCAGCCATGGCGTCGAGCCATTCGTCGTACTCCTGGACCCAACGGGCACGCTCGGCTGCTTTCTCGCGGAGGTAGCCTTCGTAGCCGTTCCCGTAGCGGTTCACGGACCGACGGTCGGCGTCCACTTCGATGATGGTGGCGGCTACCTTACGCAGCAGGACACGGTCGTGCGAGACCACCACTACCGTGCCGCGATGGGCAGCCAATCGGGACTCAAGCCAGGCGGTACCGTTCGCGTCAAGGTGGTTGGTGGGCTCGTCCAGGAGCAGCGCTTCGGCTGGATCGGCCAGCAGGCAGGCCAGCGCTACACGCTCCTGCTCGCCGCCGGACAAGGATCCAAGCGTTCGACGCCGGTCCAAGCCTCCCAGCCCCAGCTTGTCCAGCGCCGCTTCCACCCGGGATTCGGCAGCGTAGCCCTCGCGGAGTTGGTACTCCGTTTGCAGGCTGCCGTAGAGCTCGAGTTCCTCGGTGTCGGCATCCGCCAGGCCTGATTCGAGGTCCAGGATTCGCGCTTCCAAGGAACGCAGGGATGCCAGGGAGGAGTCGATGGCGTCCCCCACTGTCAACGACTCGGAGAGCCCATGGGTTTGCGCCAGGTAACCGACGCGGTAGCCGGCGTTCCCGGACAGACCCGCAGTGCCGTCGTCGGGCGTTTCGACGCCAGCCATGAGCCGGAGCAGCGTGGATTTACCCGCGCCGTTTTCGCCGACGATTGCCACGTGTTCGCCATGGTGGATGACGAGGTCGACATTGTGCAGGAGTTCGCGGTCCCCGTAGCCGTGGGAAACGCCGGAAAGGTGAAGGTGGTCAGTCAAGAGGTGTCCTCGCAAGTCCGCAGTGGATGGCAGAAAGCCGTGTGGGTACTGGGGATGCAGCCGCAGAAAGGGCTGCGCTCAAGACTTCATCGCTCCAGCGTGCCCGGCGGACACGGTCCCCGTCAAGCGGGAGTACCAAGGACGACACCATCAGAGTTCAATAAACTCTTGAAATGACACCACTTTGGCGTCACAATGATGTCATGCAGCTAAACCAGTACGTGACCGCGGTCCATCATCAGCTGAACACCGCCGCCGAGGCCGGTGGGCCCGAAGCGCGCGCACTCAGCGAACGCCTCACCGCCGCCGTCGAATCCACTGTGCGACTGGTCCTCCTGGAGGCCCTCTCGGATGCCGCAAGCGAGATCACGCTGGAACTCGCGCCGGGTTCCGTAGAGGTCAGGCTCCGCGGCCGCGACCCTGAATTCGTTGTCAGCAACCCGCAGAGCGGAGACTTTGAGACAGTCAACGAACGGCAGCCCATCGCACCCGAAGACCTCGACGGAGCCAGCACAACGCGGACGACGCTCCGACTACCCGATCACCTCAAGCAGCAGGTTGAGGACGCGGCGGGCAAAGACGGCCTGTCAGTAAACTCATGGCTGGTCCGGGCCGTCGCCGAGTCGCTGAACAGCGGTGGCCCTTCCCAACGGAAGGTGCGCCGCGAACCCGGCGAGCAGAACTTCACAGGATGGGCACGCTGATGGCAACGTTCCAGACTCCCCAGCCAATCGCCGTCGTTGTTGACGTTTCCGTCCGCGGCGATATTTGGATCGTAGCCCGCGACCACCCCGAGACTGAGGTGACGGTCCAACCCCGCAAGGCCAAGCGAAGCCTGGATGTCAGGATGGCTGAGCAAACCACTGTGGACTACGCGGACGGCCGCTTGCAGGTCAGGCTTCACCCCGCATTCCGCCACACCTGGTTCAGCGACGGCGGCGCCGTGGAAATCACCGTGGAGGTGCCCACGGGCAGCAGCCTGGAATTGAAGTCCGCCATGGGCGACCTCCGCTGCGAAGGCGGGTTCGGCACTGCCGAGCTGAGGACTGACTTGGGACATATCAGCATGGACCACTGCGGTGAGCTCCGGGCCCATACGGACATGGGCGACGTCACCGTGGAGCACGCCTCAGGTAGGTCCAGGATCAAAACCGGCTCCGGAAAGATCCGTATCAGGGATATTGAAGGCGTTGCCACAATAAAGAACGGCAACGGCAACACCTACATCGCACACGCCGCCGGCGAGCTCAGCGTCAGTGCGGCCAATGGTGACGTCTCCCTGGAAAGAGCCGGCCTGTCCACTACCGTCAAAACGTCCAGCGGCGACATCACCGTGGGCGAAGTCGCCGCCGGGAACCTCACCGTGCAGACAGGCGCGGGCACTCTCGTCGTCGGTGTGCGTGAAGGCACCGCGGCCTGGCTTGACCTCAACACCAAGTACGGACGCGTGCGCAATGGACTCGAAGCAAGCGGCGGACCCGGCGAGAGCATGGACAAAGTGGAGATCCGCGCCCGTAACGCCTACGGGGACATCACGGTGAAGCGCTCGGCCGTCCGCTAGAACCGCTACACGGTGGCCACGGCCCGCTTCCTGCGGGCCTTGGCCAGCCGGGTGCCGATCAGTCCCTGCCGCGGGCTGAACAGATAGACGCCGGCGAACACCACACCTTGGGTGAGGACCACCATGGCTCCGGATGCGGTGTCCAGGTAGTAGCTGAGGTAGATCCCAGCCACGGAGCACACTACGGAGATGACAGGTGCGATGACCAGCATCCGGGAGAACCGGTCGGTCAGCAGGTAGGCGGTGGCGCCCGGGATGATCAGCATGGCCACCACCAGCACCACGCCCACGGTCTGCAGCGCCACCACTGAGGTCAGTGCGAGCAGGCCCAGGAGCAGGGCGCCGAGCTTTTTGGGTGACAGGCCGATGGCGTGGGCGTGTGTGGGGTCAAAGGCATAGAGCGTGAGGTCGCGGCGTTTGAGGATCAGGATCGCGAACGCCACCACGCCCAGTGCCACCACCTGGATGAGGTCCGGGATGCTGACGCCCAGAAGGTTGCCGAAGATGATGTGGTTCAGGTCGGTCTGACTCGGGGTCACGGAGATCAGCACCAGGCCGAGCGCGAACAGCGAGGTGAACACGATGCCGATCGCCGCGTCTTCCTTCACCCGGCTGGTATTGCGGACCACCCCGATCAAGGTCACCGCGATGAGGGCGAACACCAGCGCACCGAGCGCGAACGGAGCACCCACGATGTACGCGAGGACGACGCCGGGAAGCACCGCGTGCGAGACGGCGTCACCCATGAGGGACCAGCCGATGAGGACGAGCCAGCAGCTCAGGACGGCACAGACCACCGCGGCGATGGCGGTGGTGGCGAGGGCACGGACCATGAAGTCGTAGCTGAGGGGTTCCAGCAGGAATTCCACGGTTCAGCCCCTGTTCATGACGTCGAGGCCAAAGGCCATGGCAAGGTTCTCCGGTTGGAGCACGGTGTCCGGGCTTCCATGCATCAGCACCTTGCGCATCAGCAGCACCGCTTCATCGCAGAGTTGGGGAAGGGCATGAAGGTCGTGGGTGGAGATGAGGATGGTGGCGCCGTTGTCGGCCAGCTCGCGGAGGAGCCTGGTGATGGTGGCCTCGGACCTCTTGTCCACGCCCGCGAACGGCTCGTCCAGCAGCATCATGGTGGCGCCTTGCGCGATGCCGCGGGCTACGAAGGCGCGCTTTTTCTGCCCGCCGGACAGCTGACCGATCTGCCGGTCGGCGTACTCGCTCAGTTCCACCCGTTCCAAAGCATGCTCGACGGCGTCACGGTCGGCTTTGCGGGGCCGGCGCGTGAATCCGAGGTGCCCGTAGCGGCCCATCATCACCACGTCCCGGACGGACAAGGGGAACGCCCAGTCCACGTCCTCGCTTTGGGGAACGTAGCCGATGCCCGCATCCTTGCGCATCTTCACGGGCGGTTCCCCGTTGATGAGCACCCTGCCGGAATCGGGTTTCACCATTCCCATGATGACCTTGAACAGGGTGGACTTGCCCGAGCCGTTCATGCCCACCAGGCCACAGATCCTTGAATGGTCCAAGGTGAGGGACGCCTTGTCCAGGGCCAGGACCTCACCGTAGTGAACCGTGACGTCCTCAACAGCGATCGCAGGTGTGTTCATGGCTTTCCTCCTGTCAGTGCCGTGGTGATGACCTTGGCGTCATGGCGCATGAGGTCCAGGTACGTGGGAACGGGGCCGTCCGCTTCAGAGAGGGAATCGACGTACAAGGTCCCTCCGAACGTGGCATCAGTGGCACCCACCACCTGCTGCATAGGAGCGTCTGACACCGTGGATTCACAGAACACCGCCGGAACCTGGTTCTCCTTGACGAACTCGATGGCACGGGTGATCTGCTGCGGCGTTGCCTGTTGCTCAGCGTTCACGGCCCAGATGTAGACCTCCTTGAGGCCGGCGTCGCGGGCCAGGTAGGAGAAGGCGCCTTCGCATGTGACCAGCGCCCGCTGCTTCTCCGACAACACGGAGAGCTTGGAGACCATCTCGTCCTGCACGGCCTGGAGCTGGGCGTTGTAGGCCTTCGCGTTGGCTTCGAACTCGGCAGCATGGGACGGCGCCAGCTTCGCGAACGCCTTGGCCATGTTGTTGGCGTAGATCTGGACGTTCTTGGGCGACATCCACGCGTGCGGATTCGGCTTGCCCTGATACGAATCCTCGGCAATAGGCATGATCTCCACACCATCGCTGACCACGGCGTGCGGCACATCGAGGTCCTCCACGAACTGGGCGAACCACGCTTCAAGGTTGAGTCCGTTGTCCAGGATCAGATCGGCTTGGGCAGCTTTGCGGATGTCTCCCGGCGTTGGCTCATAGCCGTGGATCTCGGCGCCGGCCTTGGTGATGGACTCCACGCGCAGCTTATCGCCGGCAACGTTCTTGGCCACGTCCGCCAACACAGTGAACGTCGTCAGAACCATGGGCTTGTCATCACCTCCTGCGGGGGAATTCCCACCGCAAGCGGTGACGCCAAGGGCGAGGGTGATGGTGATCAGGGCAGCAGCGAAACGGCGGACATCTTTGGCGCGCCGAAACGAAAAGTTAGGCATACCGAAAAGTGTAGCCAAGCATGGGCCACCCAGCAAAGCTAGGCTGGTCACATGGGCACTCTTTCCACCAAGGCATCTCTGTACAGGTTCACTGCCCTCGACGCCATCGCCGTGGCCGTCTACCTCGGCTTCACCTTGTACTTCACCTTCGCGGGCGAGTCGGTGGAACGGCTCATGCTCCAGGTCTTTCCGCAGCCAGCCACCGCCTCCTATGCCGTCAACGCGATCTTTTATACCGGCGTCGGAATATTTGCGGTCGCTTCGGCCTGGCGCGTAATAGGCCGCGACCTAAAGATCCTGGGCACCCGGCCATGGTTCACCCTGGGCATGGTCCCCTTGGCGATCGTGGTGATGCTCATTCTCACGGCCCTGCTGGTGGCGGCATTCGGGACAGCCCAAAGCTCAGAGAACCAGCTGGGCATCCAAGGCCTGCTGCAGCAGGTACCCGCATGGCTCATGGTGCCACTGTTGGTGATCCTTGGTCCGTTCGTGGAGGAGTATCTCTTCCGCCATCTCCTGATCGGCAAGTTGTCCCGGTACCTGAATATCTGGGTTTGCTGCGTGGTCTCCGTGGTGGTCTTCGCGTCCATCCATGTGGTGGGCCGCGAAGGGCTGGTGTTGTCCGCCTTGGCGCCGTATCTGGGCATGGCCGTGGTGCTGGTGGCGGTGTATGTGTGGACCGGAAAGAACCTGATGTTCTCCTACTTTGTCCACGCCGCGAAGAATCTCATGGCCGTAGTGCTCATCTACGCCATCCCGCCTGAGCTCCTCCCCAACTGAGTAGCAGCAAACGTTCCACTGGGCCCTCGCTGCGACGTTTGCTGTCACGCAGTTGGGTAACCCGGACGGAAGGTGACCGCATCGCTCTACCCAGCCCCCGCCGTCGGGAATAACTTGGGGGCATGACACTGAACATCCAGGTAGTAGTCGACTGCAAGAAGCCCCACGACCTCGCCGACTGGTGGGCCGAGACGCTGGAATGGAAGGTGGAACCGCAGGACGAAGCGTTCATCCGGTCCATGATCGAGCAGGGATTCGCCACTGAGGACCAGACCATCACCCACAACGGCAAGCTCGTGTGGGCCGAGGGCTGCGCGATCGTGCCGGCCGAGGACACCGAACCCAAGACCGGCCGGCGCATCCTGTTCCAGACCGACCCCAATGAAAAGACCGTCAAGAACCGAGTGCACTGGGACGTGCGCCTGGACGGCCGGGACAAGGACGAGGTGCGGAAACAGTTGGAGGCCCGCGGAGCGAAACACCTCTGGACCGCCAGCCAGGGACCCCACGAGTGGCACACCATGGCCGACCCCGAGGGCAACGAGTTCTGCATCAGCTAAGGCCATTACTAGACTCGGACTGTGAACAACCATCTACCTGCCAAGGTTTCCGACGTCTTTGACCCCTCACGCTGGCGCACCGTTTCCGGCTTTGATGACTTCAAGGACATGACCTACCACCGGCAGGTTGAGCGTTCCACAGATGGCACTGCCAAAGACCTGCCGACGGTCCGGATCGCGTTCAACCGTCCCGAAGTCCGCAACGCTTTCCGCCCGGGCACCGTCGACGAGCTCTACCGCGCCATGGACCACGCCCGCATGACCCCGGACGTCGCCACCGTGCTGCTCACGGGCAACGGGCCTTCCGAAAAGGACGGCGGGCACTCGTTCTGCTCCGGCGGGGACCAACGGATCCGTGGCCGCGACGGTTACAGGTACGCAGAAGGTGACACCCAGGAGACCATCGACCCCGCCCGCGCCGGTCGCCTCCACATCCTGGAAGTCCAACGACTCATGCGGACCATGCCCAAGGTGGTCATCGCCGTCGTCAATGGTTGGGCGGCAGGCGGCGGCCACTCACTCCACGTGGTCAGCGACCTCACCATCGCCTCCCGCGAGCACGGCAAGTTCAAGCAAACCGACGCCACAGTAGGAAGTTTCGACGCCGGATACGGCTCTGCGCTGCTGGCCCGCCAGATCGGGCAGAAAGCCGCGCGGGAGATCTTCTTCCTTGCCCGCGAGTATTCCGCCGACGACATGGTCCGGATGGGTGCCGTGAACGAGGCCGTTGACCACGAACGCCTTGAGGAAGTCGCCCTGGAGTACGCGGCGGACATCGCCCGCCAGTCACCCCAGGCCATCCGCATGCTCAAGTTCGCCTTCAACCTCGCCGACGACGGCCTGGCCGGGCAGCAGGTTTTCGCCGGCGAAGCCACCCGCTTGGCGTACATGACGGACGAGGCCGTAGAGGGCAAGGAAGCGTTCCTCCAGAAACGCGACCCCGACTGGTCCAACTTCCCCTACTACTTCTAGGACCTCCGTGAACATCGATCCCGTACTGAAAGCCCTGATGGCAGCCCTCCACGGTGAGGGCCCCGCCGTCGAAATCGTCCAGGATGAAAACGGCGGGCCGCAGGCGGTTCCGGTGGAGACCGGCGTCGAAGATGCGGCCGTGGTGGTCCGCACGTCCGGTTCCACGGGGACGCCCAAGGCAACTGTCCTGACCATCGACGCCCTGGCAGCATCCTCCGTGTCCACCGCCATGGCCCTGCGCGGTGAGGGCCAGTGGTTGCTCGCGCTCCCGCTGCAGTATGTGGCAGGTGTGCAGGTCCTGGTCCGCTCGCTCTACGCCGGCACGCGTCCGTGGGTGATGGACCAGTCGAACGGCTTCACTCCGGAGGCCTTCACCGCTGCCGCTGAGGAACTGACGGACAAGATACGCTTCACGTCCCTGGTGCCCACGCAATTGCAACGGCTCCTGGACTCCCCCGCCCCGGAAACCCTGGCCGTGCTGCGCCGCTTCAACGCGATCCTGCTGGGCGGGGCGCCTGCCTCACCCGATCTCCTTGCGACCGCCCACGCAGAGGGACTCAAAGTGGTCACCACCTACGGCTCGGCCGAGACCTGCGGCGGGTGCGTGTACGACGGTGAGCCGCTGGACGGCGTCGAGGTCCGCATCGGTGAGGGCGAGCTGGAAGGCCGCATCCTGCTGGGCGGCGACACCGTGGCCGCGGGGTACCTGGACGCGGCCCGTGCCTCGAAAGCCGCGTTCTTCGAGGAGGACGACGTCCGCTGGTACGTGACCGGGGATCTGGGCCAGCTGTCCGACGACGGCAAACTCACCATCCTGGGCCGCGCTGACGACGTCATCATCACCGGCGGCGTGAAAGCCTCCGCCTCGTACATCCAAAGCAAGCTGGAAGAGCTCGACGGCGTCACTGCGGCTTTCGTGGCCGGCGTCCCCTCGCGCGAGTGGGGCCAAGCTGTGGCGGCATACGTCGCAGTGACGGATCCCACCCCTGAAGGCATCAAAGGCTTCACCTCCCGACGCGAGGCCGCACTGGGTGTTTTGGCCCCTAAGACGGTGCTCGCGGACAAGGAATTGCTGATGCTGCCGAACGGCAAACCGGACAGGCTGGCCATGATTGACCAGCTTTCCAAGCTGCATCAGGGACAATAGACACGTTCTTCCCCCGCTAAAGATCAACCGCGAAACACACGAGGTACTACACGTGGCGACAGCTGCACAATGGATTCAAGGAGCCCGGCTCCGCACACTGCCCGCGGCCATCGCGCCCGTCCTGATCGGTTCGGCAGCGGCGTACGAGCTCCAGGCGTTCCGGTTGCCGAACGCGATCCTGGCGGCTCTCGTTGCGCTCCTGCTCCAAATCGGCGTGAACTACGCCAACGATTACTCGGACGGCATCCGCGGCACCGATGAAGACCGCGTGGGTCCCCTGCGCCTGGTCGGTTCCGGCGCTGCGCTGCCGGAGCAGGTGAAGTGGGCGGCGTTCGGGCTGTTCGGCGCCGCGATGATCTGCGGCCTGATCCTGGTGATCATCACCCAGACGTGGTGGCTGATCCTGGTCGGTATCGGTTGCGTCCTGGCAGCCTGGGGCTACACCGGCGGCAAGAATCCTTACGGCTACATGGGCCTCGGAGACGTCTTTGTCTTCGTGTTCTTCGGGCTCGTCGCCACTCTGGGCACCACCTACACACAGGCTGGCCAAGTAAGCCTGGCCGCGGTGATTGGCGCCATTGGCACGGGACTCATCGCCTGTGCACTGTTGATGGCCAACAACGTCAGGGATATCCCCACGGACACTGCTGCGGGCAAGCGGACGTTGGCAGTGCGTCTCGGCGACAGGCACGCGCGTGAAAGCTATGTGCTGATGTTGGCCGTCGCCATCCTGCTGGTGATAGTGCTGGCGCCCACCAAACCGTGGATGCTGATCGTGCTGCTGCTGATCCCCGCCTGCCTGATGCCGGCGTGGCTGATGGTCAACGGCAAGAAGCGCAAGAGCCTCATTCCGGTGCTCAAGCAGACCGGCCTGATCAACCTTGGGTACAGCCTGCTGTTCTCACTGGGCCTGGTCCTGAGCCACGGCTTCTAAGTTTTTGTACAGCTAACGCCCTCAAGAAGGCTTCTTGGGGGCGTTAGCTGTACAAAAACTCCTAGACGGAACCCGGGCGCTTGTCGTTATTGACTGCGATGTCCGGGTTCTGCTCCACCAAGCCGTCCTCCGCGGCGGCGTCTTCAACCTCGCCGGCGGTGCGGATGGGCTTGGCCCGCCCGGAGAAACGTTCGCGCATTGCGGCAGTGGCGGCGTCGCGCTGTTTCTGGAAGAAGAGGTAGCTGATGGCGAAAGCGATCAGCCCGGCGAAGATCACCGCCAGGATCCAACCGACCCCTAAAAAGGCGAAGAGCACGAACAACGGCACGAACAGCGCCAGACGGATGAGGGAATACTTCAGGAAAGCCACCATCCAAGTTTAGCCGCGATGGTTGCACTCTGATCACGGCAGGGATCGGGCGCCCAGCGGAGGGCTTCCGGCGACTAGACTTGGTGCATGCTCCGCGTTGTAGGCGTCGTCGTCGTCCTTGTCATCTTCGTCTATGCCCTGGTGGATGTCATCCGCACGGACGGCCACCAGACGCGCGGTATTTCCAAACCCGCCTGGATCATCGTCATGATCGTCCTGCCGCTGCTCGGCGCGGTGCTCTGGTTCATCTTCGGCCGGCCCTACGGCAAGCCGACCGCAAAGCCCGTCCGCCGTCAGCCCACCGCCCCGGATGATGACCCCGAATTTCTCCGGAACCTGGAAACCCGCCGCCGCAACCAGGCCGAAGATGATCGCCTGAAGAAGCTCAAGGCCGACCTCGAAGCCAAGGAACGCAAGCTCGGCGACAAGCCCTCCGATGGCTCCGGTGAGGCAACAGGCAACGGTTTCAAACCCGGCGATGCCAAGCGCAGCGAGCCGGATCCCCATGATACCGACGAGCTGAAGTAGGCAAACATGGCCCAGCAAGCTGATGGTTCACGGCAGTCACCTTCCACCTCACCATCAGCCAGCGGGCCAACGGCATCCCCGGCGCCGCCGCCGCGTCCCGGCATTTCCTTGTCCACACCGCCGCCCATTGCCGCGGTCATCAAGCCTCCAGGCCCCGCACGCGCCTCCCGGTCATTGTGGCTGGCAAGTTTCGTGGCCGGCATCGCCGTGGTGGTCACCGGCTTCCTCGGCCGTGACGCACAGTTTGACCGCCTGAAAAGCGTCATCGAGGGCATGGTTCCCGACGGCGACGCGCAGGCTGTCGAGGGGGCCACCGCCGTCGTATTTCTCGGAAGCCTCGCCATGATCGCCCTGGTGGTGGCCATGGAAGCGGTCCTGCTTGCCGTTCTCTTCAGACGCCGTATCTGGGCCCGTTGGACGCTGGCGCCCCTGGTCCTCCTGCACGCCGTGGTCACGGTGATCACCGCCGACTTTGTGGTGGCTCCCGGAGCTGACGGTGCCTTGACCACAGCCCTGTTGGCGGCCCAATTCATCCTTGCCGCTGCAGGCCTGATCCTGCTGTTTTTCCCGTCAACCACCACGTGGCTTCTGAGCGAACGGGTCAGCGAACGGGTCAGCGAACGGCGGGCATAGAGGCCAGCATTCCCTCGCAGCTGCGCAGGACAACACGGCACGCGTCCAGCGCGCGGGGCTCGGTCAGCGGATTCTCCGCGATCAGCCGCCAACGGTTCAATCCGTCACGGGCGGCCCCGCTGATGTGCTCGGGGTCCGTTCCCGGATCCAGGCCCAACCTCAGGGCGGGCATGCTCCCTCGTCCACCCACCAGGCGCTCGGCTTCGGCTTCCAGTTCCTTGTCCAATCCAACGCCATCGGTGCGCAAGGCTGCCAGGAGCTTCAACTCCCGGAACTCGTGGGCTCCCGTCATAAGCCTCTCCAACCCGGCTTCCAGCGGTGCTATACGGTCCTTGGGCGAGCAGCGCAGCAATGATTCCAAACCGACGACGGCGGCACGGGCCTTAAGTGCTTCGGCGCGCGTCTGGAAAAGATGGCCGATGGTGTCGAGCAATTGGCCAAGGCCGCTGCGGCGGGCAAGCTCGTGGGCCAACTCCGTAGGGTCCGTGGTTCCGCCCCGGATCAGGGCAACGCCCAAGCGGATTCCGAACAGGCCGAACCTGTGCACCAAGGAAGCTTTCATGGCCTGATCGAGTCCCTGCGGATCCTCCCTGCGGATGAAACGGTCCGCGGACAGCATCATCCGTTCCCGTTGGCCTTTGTCCATCTGTGCCAACAGTTTCATGGCGTCAACATCCCCTTGCCGCATGGTCCGTGAGCTTTGTGCCAGCAATCCGGCCACGGGAACAACACCCAGGGCGAGGGGTTTGAGACTTTGGTCCCGGCTGTATCTCTCCGCGATGACTGCTGCGGAGATCAGGGAGTCGATCCTCCCGGCGCCGATCTCATCGGCCCGGGACAGTACTGCCAAGGCATTGACGGTACCGGACTGCCCGGCGGCTGTGTCCTTGAAGGATTCGAGGAACCGGACGTCGGAGGCGTGCAGGTGCCGCATGAGGTAGATGACGGCATCGGCCGACGCTGGGGTGTCTTCCGGCAACAGGAATGCCGTGGACCTTCCGGAAACGTCCTGCGACAAGGAAGCTATGCCCGGTGTGTCTATCAGCGTGAGGTGACGCAGGCTGGCTGATGGCCAGTCCACCACCAAACGCTCTATGTCTTCGGCCGGGACATCACCCAGGGAGAAGACCAGGCGGCCGTCCTCTCGGGTTACCGGAAGGGTTCGGGGTTTTCCCCTGAACGGGTAGAGCGTGATTTTCGGAGTGTGTCCGAACCGGTACCACGTGACCACCTTGGTGCACTCACCGGCGTCGGTCGGCGCTATTTCTTCGCCAATGATCGCGTTGAGCAGCGTTGACTTCCCGGCCTTGACCATCCCGGCAACTGCTATGCGCAACGGCCCTTCCAGCCTGTTTTCAAGCTCATCCACCACCGCGAGCGCAGCTGCGTCCTCGTGGAAGACTTCCCGTGCCAGCCGTAGCAGCTCCGCGGCTCCGGCGATGCCAGTTTCCATCATCCGGCCGGGACCGCCGATGTGGCGGGATTGGGTTGGTTCTCCGCGGATGGGACTTCCTGCAACAGTTGCGCGTCCTTCGCCAAGGTGTCCACGGCCTTGAGTTGGTTCCGTATCTCTTTGATTCTCAGGTCCCGCTCCACGGCATAGACAGCCGCCGCTTTCTGGGCGGCCGCCACAGATTCCGCCAGGGAACGGTGGTGCTCTTCGGCAATTTCCGTGAAGTGGTCCCGGGTGGCCCGCTGGACCAGCCGCAGCCTGTCCTTGAGTTGCTTTCCTACTTGGAACACCACATCGTCCACGTGCTTCCTGACGAGGATCTTGGCCTCCGACTGCCTTTGCTTGAGCCGGGCTGCTTTGTCCTCCCGGAAGGCTTTCCGTCCCAGCAGGAGACCGGCCCCAACGGAGAGAGGATTGATGAGGGCCATTCCAAAGATGCCTGTCAGGAGGCCAAACATGAGGACCCCGCCGTAGGATCCCCGCATGCCGATCAGCACTTTCTGCAGGGGTCCAAGCCGCCCGCTTTCCATCTCCTGGATGTCGGCTACAGGATCCAGCACGCCGCCGGTGTCGGCAACCTTCAGCGCCGGCAGTGCCACCTCCTCCTCGGAAAAGTGGTCCGCCACCTGTGTGGCCAGCCATTGGGCACGTTCACTGGTCCACACGAATGTGTCCGACACCGCAGCAGCGGTACTCTGTTCCAGCCATTGGGTGAACTGCTCCCACGCAGGCCCGGGATCGCCGTTGTCAATGGCCAGTTCCGCTTCGCGTTGAATGCGGCGCAACCTGTCCTTCAGGTCATACTCCATGTCTGCGATGAGGTCCCCGATCCCATCGTTGAGCGTTATCTGCCAGCGGGCCGACCGTTTACGCAGTGCGTCGGCGTCCTCCTTGGCCGCGGTGAGGCCGGCGATCATTTGCGGAGTACCTTCAGGGTTCTCCAAGGCACCAAGCTCCGCCTGCAGCGCAAGCCTCAGGTTCTCCGTAACGGTCAATAGGTCATGGCCAACTGACCTCCGCTGAATTCTGGCAGCCTCCCCCACAATGTTGTTCCGCAGGTGTGTGATCAGCGCGGGAAATCCCGATTCGGCGTTCAGTTCCGTGTCCTGGAGCCGCGCTGCCTGGAGGCGAAGCTCTGAGGAAACCGGAAACAGGGGAATGTCCGGCCCCACGTCCGCGAGGTGCCTCTGGTCCAGGTCCGCAATCTGCCGCCAACTCGGATAGAGGTCTGTCTTGGACAACACGCACACAACGTTTGGACTGATACGCATGGCTTGCCGCAGGAAGCGCATCTCTGGTTCGGTGTATTCCTGGGAAGCGTCGGAGACGAAAACCATGGCATGGGCCGAGGGCAAGGCAGTCAACGTGGTCAGAGTGTGCGTTGACCCCAGGCCACCGACGCCCGGCGAATCCACTACGGTCAGGCCGCCGGCCAGCAATTTCCTCGGCAGTGAAACTTCGGCCGCCACGATCTTCTTTGCATTGCCCGGGTTGCCCTTCTCCGAGACGTATTCAGCAAGGTGGTCCAGCTGAACGGGTTGCCGTTCCAGCCTGCTTTCAGAGCCGGCGTTCTCTCCTTCGGGGGTTCCGTTTGATGTGCCCGGCTCCGGGCCGGGAACCAGGACAACGGCCGACGCCGGATCCCCCTGCCGTATGACCGTTGGCACTGTGGTGGCAATGTCGTCGTCGACGGGGCACACGGGCGCATTGACCAACGCGTTGATGAGTTGACTCTTGCCTTGTTTGAACTCGCCAACCACAATGACGCGGACGCTCGGATCCTCCAGGCGGTTCCGGGTGTTCTCCAAGCGTCGACGCAGATCGTTCCGGTCCCCCACGAGCGCCATGCCCTGCTCCACCAACGTGGTCATGCGTGCTGTTTCCGCCACAGTCTGTCCTTTGCTCGGCTGGCCTCGTCGGGGCCACGAAGTGGGGGGGGGGGGGGGGGGGGGGCGCGGGGGGGCCGCCGGGCGGGGGGGGGGGGGGGGGGGCGGGCGGGCGCGGCGGGGGGGGGGGGGGGGGGGGGGGGGGGTTGGGGTGTGGTG